>NZ_SZWJ01000125.1:0-10260 GCF_012184455.1 Caulobacter sp. SSI4214
CTTCCCGCGCGCGGCGGCGGAGGCCGCGCCCGGCGCACCGAGGCCCAGCAGGCCGCCCATCAGATATCTGCGGTTGATCGTTGTGGCTAAGAACTTCACCATGGCCAAACCCGTCTCGACGACCGTGGCCGATTAGAGCCCTCGCGCGTTGAACGCTGGATGAAGAGGGAGAGCGGCTATGCGTCGCGGTTTTTACGGGGCGCTGGTCGCCTGCGCCGCGCTCGCGGCCCTGGCGGGATGCGGCCAAAGCCCTGGCCAGACAGGGAATTCCGTCGGCTACGGCGCGAACCCCGCCCTGCCCGAACCGCGACGCGCCCTGATCCCGACCGTTAAGGTTTCCGATGTGGTCGGATGGCCGGCCGGCAAGACGCCGAAGGTTCCGGCCGGCTTCCGGATCCAGCCCTTCGCCACCGGCCTGGACCATCCGCGCTGGCTGCTGGCCCTGCCCAATGGCGACGTGCTGGTCGCCGAGACCAACGGCCCGCGCGACGGTGAGAAGCCGAAGGGCGTTCGCGGCTTCTTCGAGGGTCTGCTGATGAAGAAGGCCGGGGCGGGCGTGCCCAGCGCCGACCGCATCACCCTGCTGCGCGACGCCAATCACGACGGCGTGGCCGAGACCAAGGTCCCGTTCCTGACCCATCTGCACTCGCCGTTCGGCATGGCCCTGGTCGGCGACACGCTCTATGTCGCCAACACCGACGCCATCGTCGCCTTCCCCTATGTCGAGGGGCAGACCCGCATCGACGCGCCGGGCCGCAAGGTCGCCGACCTGCCGGGCGGACCGATCAATCACCATTGGACCAAGAACATCATCGCCAGTCCGGACGGCAAGGCGCTGTATGCGACCGTCGGCTCCAACAGCAATGTCGGCGAGAACGGCCTGGCCGCCGAGACCGACCGCGCCGCGATCCTGCGAATCGACCTGGCCACCGGCGCCAAGCACATCTTCGCCTCGGGCCTGCGCAATCCGAACGGCCTGGACTGGAACCCGGCCACCGGCCAGCTGTGGACCGCCGTCAACGAGCGCGACGAACTGGGCGACGACCTGGTGCCCGACTACATCACCTCGGTGCGCGAGGGGGGCTTCTACGGTTGGCCCTTCAGCTATTTCGGCCGACACGCGGACAAGCGGATCCGCGACAGCGACCGCCGCCCCGACCTGGTCGAGCGCGCCATCGTTCCGGACTTCGCGGTCGGGGCCCATACCGCCTCGCTGGGCCTGGCCTTCTATCAGGGCCAGAGCTTCCCGGCCCGCTATCGCGGCGGCGTGTTCGTGGGCCAGCACGGCTCGTGGAACCGAAACCCGCAGGCCGGCTACAAGGTGATCTTCGTCCCGTTCGAGGCCGGCAAGCCCGCGGGCAAGGTCGAGGACTTCGTCACCGGCTTCCTGAACGACAAGGGCAAGGCCCAGGGCCGTCCGGTCGGCGTCATCGTCGACAACAGCGGCGCCCTGCTGGTCGCCGACGATGTGGGCGACACGGTCTGGCGGGTCAGCCCGGCGCGGTAGTATCAAGGCAGGGTGGAATCGCGCGCCCTGATCAACTCCGCCGGAACCGAAACCCTTTCGGGCCATGCCGGCTCCGTTCCGTGGTGGAGCTTCACCAAGACGGCGCTGGCCATCGCCGCCCTGCGCCTGGTCGAGGACGGCCGTCTGGCGCTGGACAAGCCCCTGCCCGGACGGCCCTTCAGCCTGGCCCAGCTGCTGCGGCACGAGGCGGGGCTGCCCGACTATGGCGGCCTGCCCGCCTATCACGACGACGTCGCCGCCGGCGCGCCGCCCTGGTCGACGGACCGCCTGTTGGCCGAGACCGACGCGGCCCGTCTCCGCTATCCGCCCGGCGAGGGCTGGGCCTATTCCAACATCGGCTATCTGGAGGTCGCCCAGGTCGTCTCGGCCGCGTCCGACCTCGCGCTGGGCGAGGCCCTGCGCGCCCTGGTCTTCGCGCCGGCCGGCCTGACCGCCGCCCGACTGGCGCTGACGCCGGAGGACCTGGCCGACGTCGCCATGGGCGGCGCGCCCGACTACCATCCCGGCTGGGTCTATCACGGCCTGGTCGTGGGTCCGGCGATCGAGGCCGCCCGGCTGCTGCGCGCGCTGATCACCGGCGCGCTGCTGTCGCCCGAGACCTTCGCGGCCATGTTGGAGCGCCGCGCCCTGCCCGAGCATCGTAGCGCCCTGCACCCCGACCCGGCCTACGCCCTGGGCCTGATGCTGCGGACCGACGATCCGCTGAACCATCCTCTGGGCCACACCGGCGGCGGCCCCGGCAGCGGCTTCGCCGCCTATGCGCGCGGCTGCCGGGTCGTGGCGATCTGGACCGACGAAGCCTCGGGACTGGACGCGACCACCGAGGCGTTCGCGGCTCTGGCTTAGGACGCCCCCTTCGCGGCGCGAAAGCGACGCATGGGAAACTTGCACAACGAGACTAATGCGTCATACTAGGCGTCTCGATCGGGAGGAGCCGCCATGACCGTCGCCGAGATGAAGGTCGCCCAGAACGTCGCCGAGATGAAGGTGGAACGCCTGCCGCCGGTGCGCGTGTCGCTGTCGCCGACCAACCACCCGTACATGACCGGGCCCTGGACCCCGCTGCACGAGGAGGTCAACGCCTGGAACCTGCCGGTGCTGGAGGGCGCGATCCCGACCGACCTGGACGGCGTCTATCTGCGCAACACCGAAAACCCCGTCCATGACCCGCTGGGCCGCTATCACCCGTTCGACGGCGACGGCATGATCTGCCAGATCGAGTTCAAGGGCGGCGAGGCCTCCTATCGCAACCGCTTCGTCCGCACCCGCTGCTTCGAGGCCGAGCAGGAGGCTGGCGAGGGCCTGTGGGGCGGGCTGATGGACGGTCCGGGCACATCCAAGCGCCCCGGCTTCGGCGCCCACGGCGCCCTGAAGGACAGCGCCAGCACCGACATCGTCGTCCACAACGGCGAGGCCCTGGCCACCTTCTACCAGTGCGGCGAGGCCTATCGGCTGGATCCGCTGACCCTGGAGACCCTGGGCGTGGCCACATGGGCGCCGCTGGACGGCGTGTCGGCCCACCCCAAGGTCGACGAGGCCACCGGCGAGCTGCTGTTCTTCAACTACTCCAAGTCCGCGCCCTACATGCACTATGGCGTGGTCGACGCCAGCGGCAAGCGCACGGTCTATCAGGCGGTCCCCACGCCCGGCCCGCGCCTGCCGCACGACATGGCCTTCTCGTCGAAATACGCGATCCTCAACGACCTGCCGGTGTTCTGGGACCAGGAGCTGATGGCGCGGAACATCCACGCGGTGCGCCTGCACAAGGGCGTGCCGTCGCGCTTCGCCATCGTTCCGCGCCACGGCGGCGAGCCGCGCTGGTTCGAGGCCGAGCCGACCTATGTCCTGCACTGGCTCAACGCCTATGAGGACGGCGACGAGGTGGTGCTGGACGGCTACTTCCAGGAAAACCCGACCCCGCGCCCGCTGGAAAGCGCCCCCGACGGCCACGGCCACCTGATGGCCTATCTGGACGAGCACAGCTTCCTTCCCAAGCTGCACCGTTGGCGGTTCAACCTGAAGACCGGCCAGACGACCGAGAAGCACCTGGACGACCGGATCCTGGAATTCGGCATGTTCAATCAGAAATACGCCGGCCGGCCCTATCGCTACGCCTATTCGACCACCACGCGGCCCGGCTGGTTCCTGTTCAACGGCTTCGTCAAGCACGACCTGGAGACGGGCGAGAGCTGGTCGATCACCCTGCCCGACGGCGTCTACGCCAGCGAGGCGCCGTTCGCGCCCCGGGTCGGGGCGACCGACGAGGACGACGGCTATCTGGTCACCTTCCTGATCGACGAGACCAAGGGCCGCTCGGAGTGCGCGATCATCGACGCCAAGCGCTTCGAGATCGTCTGCCGCCTGGCCCTGCCCCACAAGCTCAGCAGCGGCACCCACAGCGTCTGGGCGGGACGCGAGATGCTGCGCGGCTAGGCGAAGCGGGCACCGGTCATTCGCTCGGAGACCGCCCAAAGGCGCGCGGCGGCGGCGGTGTCTAGCGCCTGGGCCGGGAAGCGGTCCGGCGCCGGATAACCTCGCGTCTCGCCCAGACCGTTCGGACCGTAGTAGCCGCCGCCCCGCGCCTCAGGCGACGTCGCCGCGTACAGGGTCGGCAAGGCGCCTTGGGCCACGGGCTGAAACAGGAACCACAGCAGGCTTCGGGCGCGGGCCGCTGCGCTCTCCCGGCCGGGCGCGTTGAACAGGAGCTCCGTGCGCGCGATGCCAGGATGGGCGGCGATGCTATCCACGCCCCAGCCGCCCGCGTCGCCGCGCCGCTGCAGCTCGAGCGCGAACATCAGGCAGGCCAGCTTGGATTGGCTGTAGGCCGGCATCGGCCGATAGCCGCGCTCGGCGTTCAGGTCGTCGAAATCGATCCTTCCGCCCCGGGCCGCGACGCTCGACACGGTGACCACCCGCGGCTTCAGCGCCCCGCGCAGCATCGGCATCAGGTGCGCGGTCAGGGCGAAGTGACCCAGATAGTTGGTCCCCAGCTGCAACTCGAAGCCGTCAGCCGTGGCGCGGCGCGTGGGCGGCGTCATCACGCCGGCATTGTTGATCAGCAGGTCGAGGCTGTCGCGCTGGCCCCGCAGCCGCGTGGCGAAGTCGGCCACCGACCGCAGGCTGGCCAAATCCAGCGTTTCGAAGCGAATGTTCGCCGCCGGAGCGGCGTGGCGGATCCGGGCCACGGCGTCCGCCCCCTTGCCCGGATGGCGGCCGGCGATGATCACGTCCGCCCCAGCCCGCGCCAGCGCCAGGGCGTCCTCGAAGCCCAGCCCTCCGGTCCCGGTGACGACCGCGCAGCGGCCGCCCTGCGGCGGAATGTTCTTTGTGGTCCAGCTAGCCATCGCCTTGTCCCCGTGAGAAAATCGCACTCGGTGCAGAAATTAATGCACTAAGTGCAATATTTCAAGTGGTCGAGATCAATGACCCACAGCGATCCTTCGCGCGCGTCCGGAGAAGGCCTGCGGGAACGCAAGCGGCGCGAGACCTTGCGGCGCATCACGGAGGCGGGAACACGGCTGTTCATCGCTCACGGCTACGAGGCGACGACCCTGGACGCCATCGCCGCCGAGGCCGGGATTTCCCGGCGAACGTTCTTCCACTACTTCAAGTCCAAGGACGAGATTCTGCTGGCCATGCAGGCGGGGCTCGGCGACCTATTGAGTGCGGCCCTGGCCCTAGAATCGCGGGATCAAAGGCCGATCGACGCCGTGCGCAAGGCGCTGGTCCGCATCAGCGACGCCTATGATCCCGGCGAAATGCTCATCCTGGACCGGGTGATGCGGTCCAGCGAAGCCGTACTCGCCCGCAAACAGGCCAGTTATGTCCAGCACGAGGCGACGCTGTTCGCCGCCCTGCGCGCGCTATGGCCGGAGGCCGAGCGGGAGACCGGGCTGCGGCTGGTGGCCATGATGTCGATCGGCGCGCTGCGCCTGTCGCTGGAGGCTTTCAATCGCGAGGAGGGACGCCGCCCTATCGCGGCTCTTCTTAACGAGGCCTTCGACGCGCTGGACACGGAAGTCTGAGCCGGCGATACGGTTAATCGCGCCTTTACCCTATTTCGCTAGCGTCGCCCCATGCGCCGCGCGCTCGCCTTTCTGCTCGTCGCCCTCGCCGCCCCGGCCGCCGCCGCGCCGGCCAAGCCCGTGATCGTGGTTCCGCCGCCCAAGGCCGCCGCGCCGCCTCCGGCGCCGGTCAACGCCCCCAGCTTCGTACTGCCCGCCCCGATCCCGCTGGCCAGCGCCCGGCCGCCCGGCGATCAGGCCCAGTGCAAGGCGACCTGTTCCAAGACGCTGTTCTTCTGCAACGCGGGCGGCGACGACGACGGCTGCGGCGGACGCTGGGCCCAGTGCAACGCCGCCTGCGTCGCCACCTACGCGCCCCAGACGTTCGGGCGTTGAGCGAGCTTACCTAAAGGCCGCTTGCCGGTTGGCGTAACGCCGGTACACTCACCTGAACAACGATAAGTCAGGAGGGTGGAATGTCGGCCAGGGTCCCCCACGCGAGGCTGCCCAAGGCGTGCGTCATCGGCGCGGGCTGCAGCGGCTTCACCACCCTCAAGCGGCTGAAGGACCTGGGCGTCCCCTACGACTGCTTCGAGATGTCCGACGAGATCGGCGGCAACTGGTACTACAAGAACCCCAACGGCCTGTCGGCCTGCTACGAGAGCCTGCACATCGACACCAGCAAGTGGCGGCTGGCCTTCGAGGACTTCCCCGTGCCGAGGGACTGGCCCGACTTCCCGCACCACGCGCAGCTGTTCCAGTACTTCAAGGACTATGTCGACCACTTCGGCCTGCGCCCGACCATCACCTTCAACACCAAGGTCGAGACGGCGCGGCGGACCAGCGAGGGCCTGTGGTCGGTGACCCTGTCGACCGGCGAGACCCGGCTCTATGACGTGCTGTTCGTCTGCAACGGCCACCACTGGGACCCGCGCGTGCCGGAATATCCGGGCGAGTTCGACGGCCCCGCCTTCCACGCCCACGCCTATTGCGACCCGTTCGATCCGGTCGACATGCGCGGCAAGAACGTCGTGGTGGTCGGCATGGGCAATTCGGCGATGGACATCGCCAGCGAGCTCTCGCAGCGGCCGATCGCCAAGAACCTCTGGGTCTCGGCCCGGCGCGGGGTCTGGGTGTTTCCCAAGTACCTGAACGGCAAGCCGGCCGACAAATCCGCCATGCCCGCCTGGATGCCGCGCAAGCTGGGCGTGGCCCTGGCCCGATCGGTGCTGAAGAAGACCGTCGGCCGGATGGAGGACTATGGCCTGCCCAAGCCCGACCATGAGCCGCTGGAAGCCCACCCGTCGGTCTCCGGCGAGTTCCTGACCCGCGCGGGCTGCGGCGACATCAAGTTCAAGCCGGCGATCAAGGCGCTGGAGGGCAAGCGCGTGCGCTTCGCCGACGACAGCGTCGAGGACGTCGACGCGATCATCTTCGCCACCGGCTACAAGATCAGCTTCCCGTTCTTCGACGATCCGGAGCTCTTGCCCGGCGCCGACCACCGCTTCCCGCTGTTCAAGCGGATGATGAAGCCGGGGATCCCGAACCTCTTCTTCATGGGCCTGGCCCAGCCCCTGCCGACCCTGGTGAACTTCGCCGAGCAGCAGGCCAAGCTGGCGGCCGCCTATCTGGTCGGTCAATACGCCCCGCCGCCGGAGGCGGAGATGGAGCGCATCATCGTCAAGGACGAGGAGCGCCATCTGGGCCAGTTCTACCAGGCGGCCCGGCACACCATCCAAGTCGACTTCAACGTCTATTGCGCCGACCTGAAGAAGGAGATCGCCAAGGGCGAGGCGCGGGCCAGGGCGGCCGGCGGCAAGCTGCCGGTGGCGGCGCGGGCGGAGGGCAAGTCGGAACCGCTGCTGGCGAGCTAAACCCCTTCCCCTTGGATGGGGAAGGGTTGGGATGGGGTGACACGGGTTTCGAAAAGGGCGCGGCCTTGCCACTATCCGACGCCTCATCACCCCCAACCCCGCCCTGCCCCCATCAAAGGGACGGGAGAGGACCAAGAATGCCCAAGATCACCTTCGACAAGGACACCCGCGCCAAGCTGGTCGGCGGGCTCTCGGACTACCTACGGACCGAGCTGGATCTGGAGGTGAAGGGCTTCGACGCCGAGTTCCTGCTGGATTTCATCACCGAGCGGCTGGGCCCCTATTTCTACAACCAAGGCCTCCACGACGCCCAGGCCTTGTACCGCGAGAAACTGGAGGCGATCAGCGAGGCCGTCTACGACATCGAACAGCCGGTGAAGCCGCTGTGAGACCTCCCTCGACTCCGATTTCCCCGGCGAACGCCGGGGCCCAGATGAGAGGCTGAGCGGTGTTCCAGCCGGCGCTTACAAAGCCTTATGATCTGGGTCCCGGCATTCGCCGGGAAGATCGGATGTGGAAGAGCCGCTCGCCAAACCCTTGCGTCCGGCCCCCGACTAAGGCTGTGATCATGACGGGGCGTCACGAACGTCCCGCCTTCGAGTCGCCGCCCATGTCGAACATCGCCTATTTCCCCAAGCCCCATGTCGATCAAAGGCCGGGCAAGCGGGAACGCACCAAGACGGCGAACCGCCAGGCGATCCTGGACGCCGCCCGCGCGGTGTTCGGCGAGCTGGGCTACGACGCCGCGACCGTGCGCGACATCATCCGCCGCACCGGCCTCGCCTCGGGCACCTTCTATAACTACTACAAGTCCAAGGAAGAGGTGTTCGACGCCCTGGCCGACGACGGCGCGCGGCGCTTTCGGCCGCTTCTGCGCGCCGAGTCCGAAAAGGCGACCGACTTCGAGAGCTTCGTGCGCGGGGCGATCCTGGCCTATTTCAACTTCGTGGCCACCGAGCAAGAGAGCTGGCGCCTCAACCGCCCGCCGGGCGAGCAGTTGCCGCACGCCCGCCCCTCGCCGGAGTTGACCGCGGTGTTCGACGAGGTGCGCGAGGGCTTCGCCCGGGTGCTGGAACGCGCCCATGCTCCGGCCGTCGACCTCGACTACCTGACCTCGGCCTGCATCGCGGTGGCCCGCGAGATCGGCGACAAGATGCTGGAGCGCCGCCCCATCGACACCGAGGGCGCGGCCGACTTCGCGGTCAAGCTGATCCTGGGCGGCCTGCCCGCCTTGCCGAGGTTGTAGGCCTTGACCTCCAAGCGCCCTTCCCCCGTTCTTCCCGGCGAAGGCCGGGATCCAGATCGAGCCCCGAGCGCCAGCGGGGTCGGGACAGGCGCGTCTCGGATCATCTCAAACCGCTCGGACTGAATCCGGGCCCCGGCCTTCGCCGGGGAGACGGGTTCGGAGCGACGCTAGACAATATAAGGGAGCAAACATGGCCTCGGACGCCGCGCAGAAGACCATCCTGAAGCTGATCCTGTCGCTGCCCAGCCCGATCCTGCGGGCCATGTCGGGCGGCGGCGTGGTCTATAAGGGCGGGCGCACGCTGGACCCGCGCTTCCAGTTCTTCGCCCACGCGGCCAAGAAGCTGCCGCCGATGAGCACGCTCTCGCCCGCCGAGGCCGTGGCCGGCAGCGCCCGGGGCCTGGCCGCCGTGCAGGGTCCGCTGGAACCCGGCGTGCGCACCGAGAGCCTGTCGGTCGAGGGGCCGAACGGACCGATCCCCTGCCGCGCCTATCGCCCCGAGAACCAGGACAGCGGCGCGCCGCTGATCGTCTACGCCCACATGGGCGGCGGGGTGATCGGCGACCTGGAGACCTGCCACGCCTTCTGCTCGATCCTGGCGCGGATCTGTCGGACGGCGGTAATCTCGGTCGACTATCGCCTGGCGCCGGAGCACAAGTTCCCGGCCGGCCTGGAGGACGTGCTGGCCGCCTATCGCTGGGCGCGGGACAACACCGCCCGCTTCGGCGCCGCGCCGGTCCCGCCGGCCATCGGCGGCGACAGCATGGGCGGCAACTTCTCGGCCATCGTCGCCCAGGAGATGGCCCGCAAGGGCGAGCCGCAACCGGCCGCGCAGATCCTGATCTATCCGGCCGTGGACGTGGCCAGCGAGACGCCGTCCATGACCACCTACGCCGACGCCTATCCGCTGACCCGCGAGACGATGGACTGGTTCATGGGCCACTATATGGGCCCCGACGCCGACCCGGCCGATCCGCGCCTGTCGCCGGACAAGACCGCCGACCTCTCGGGCCTGGCGCCGGCGGTGATCGCCACGGCCGGCTTCGACCCGCTGAACGACCAGGGCGAGGCCTACGCCAAGCGCCTGAAGGCGGCGGGCGTGCCGGTCAGCTACCGCTGCTACGACAGCCTGGCGCATGGGTTCACCGCGTTCACCGGCGCGATCCCGGCGGCCGACGCGGCCTGTCGCGAAATCGCGGGGCTGGTGCGGGAAGCGTTCGAGGCGAGGACTTAAGCCAAACACCCGATCTCCCCGGCGAACGCCGGGGCCCAGATCGAACCCGCGGACGCCGGATATTCTCAAAAGGCGCGTCTCGGATCATCCCAAACCGCTCAGGCTGAATCTGGGCCCCGGCGTTCGCCGGGGAGGTCGGATTTAAAAGGAGAGGGCATGAGTTCAATCCCACCCACCATGCGCGCCCTCGTCGTCGAGGACCTGGCGCCCGACTTCGCCGGCTGCGCGGTGCGCGAGGTGCCGACGCCGACGCCCGGTCCCGGCGAGGCGCTGGTCCGGGCGCGGGCGGCCAGCGTCAACTTTCCCGACCTCCTGATGACGCGGGGCGAGTACCAGTTCAAACCGCCCCTGCCCTTCACGCCGGGCCTCGACCT
>NZ_SZWJ01000126.1:0-10199 GCF_012184455.1 Caulobacter sp. SSI4214
ATGTCGGCCATGCCCGCGCGCTCTGTTTCGATGGCCGTCACCGCTCCGGATCGCGAGGAGGCGAGGGCGCGCGCCGTGGCCGCGGCGATGGACATCGTCGCCGAGCAGGGGCTGGCGGCGCTGTCGGTGCGCGACCTGGCGGCGGCGATCGGCAAGAGCACGACCGTCATCTTCAACCTCTTCCAGACCAAGGCCGGGGTTATCGCGGCCATGGTCGAGGCGGCGATGGCCGAGGACGCGGCCTTCCACGATGCGTTTCTGTCGCGGGTCGACGGGCTGGCGCTGGATCAGCGGCGGATGGTCGACATCACCGCGCGCTACGTGCTGGCCCGCGCCGAGCCGGGCGCGCGTTTCGCGCGGATCTGGGAAGAGGTGCTGATCGATCCCGAAGCGGCGCGGGCGGTCCGCGAGCCGATGCGGCGCTGGATGGCGATGCGCGAGGCCAAGCTCGGCGCCTTCCTGGCCCGCGACGCGCGGCTGGCGCGGCTGAGCGCGGTCTATCCGCCCTATCTGCTGATGGAGGAGCTCTACGCCAGCGCCCTCGCGCGGCGGCTCGACTACGAGCTCCTGCTGCGCGAGAGCCTGGAGGGGCTGGTCGCCATGGCGTTCGCGGCCGCGCCCGACGGCGAGCCGGCGGTGGCGGACTGGTTCAACGACGCCCTGCCGCTGCCCGAACCGCCGAGCAAGCGTTACGAGGCCGGTTCGGTGAAGCTGCGCCTGCTCGACATCTGCGCCGACCAGATCCTGGAGCGCGGCGTCGGCGCGGTCACCAACCGCACGGTCACCCAGGCGGCGGGCGTCTCGACCTCGACCATCCTCTACCACTTCGCCGACATGCGCGGCTTCCTGACCGAGGCCATCTGGCACGCGGTGTTTCGAGAGATCCCCGGCTATCTGGACGTTCGCAGTCCGCGCGAGGGCGAGCGGCCGTCGGATCTGGCCGGACTGACGGCTCTGCTGGCTCCGACCCTGCGCCCCGGTCCGGCGGAGGCGCCCGGCCTGGCGGGCTTCTATGTCAAATACGCCCGCCTGATCGCCCAGATCTGCCTGATGGCGCGGCGGGATCCGGCCTTCGGGAACCTGGCCATGCTGCTGCGCGGGCCGGAGGGGGGCGGCACCTACGCCCGCCGCCACGCCGTCTGGCCGCCGATGTTCGACATGACGCGGCTGGCCGCCATGCGCTTCGCGATCTGGATCAAGGGCGCGGCCCTGCTGAGCGCGGCCTTCCCCGACACCGAGGGGCGCGATCTGGAGGCGCGGCTGGGCCAGGCCGCCCTGACCCTGGTTCCACTGATCCAGGCTTAGTCGAACGTCCGATATCGGAAGGGCCGCCAATCCCGCGTTTCAAGCGCGGGTTGTGCGGCCAGTATGGCTAATTCAAAGGGGTTCATTAAAGCGACACGCCGCCGCCCTATATGCCCTCGCTGTCGAACAGATGATTTTTCCGGCGATCGTATCCGGGAAAGAAGGGGCGTCATGCGTAGACTGTCGAAAGCACAATTCATCGCCGCGTTGATGAGCACGGCGGCCATGCTGGCCGGGCCGGCCCTCGCGGCCGAAACCCCCGCGCCGAGCGCGGACGAAGCCGTCGCCAACCGGCTGGACGAAGTGACCGTCACGGCGCGCCGTCGCGCCGAGTCCGAACAGAAGGTCGCCGCCGCCCTGACCGTGATCAGCGGCTCGGAGCTGGATCGTCGCAACATCCAGACCGTAAACGACCTGGAAAACAGCGTGCCGAACCTGGAGGTCACCAGCCAGCTGGGCGGCGGCCAGCCGCAGTTCCGCATCCGGGGCGTGGGTCTGACCGACTACGCCGCCAACAACACCGGCACGGTCGGCGTCTATGTCGACGAGATCGCCTATCCGTATGGCTCGATGACCCAGGGCGCGCTGTTCGACGTGGCCCGCATCGAGGTGCTGCGCGGTCCGCAAGGCATTCTCTATGGCCGCAACACCACCGGCGGCGCGGTCAGCGTCATCACCAACGCCCCGACCCGGACGTTCGACGCCGGGGTCACCGCCTCGTATGGCCGCTTCGACGCCGCGCACGTGGACGGCTTCGTCTCGGGTCCGCTGACCGAGACCCTGGCCGCGCGCCTGGCCGTGACCACCGACCAGGGCGGCGCCTGGCAATATAACCGCGACACCCACGAGAAGCTGGGCGACAAGGACCGCTGGGCCGCCCGCCTGAAGCTGGACTGGAGGCCCAGCGACAAGACCGAGATCGACGGTTCGGTGCGCTACAACCGCGATCAGTCCGACGGCCTGGGCCTGCGCCTGGTGACGCGGCCGTTCCAGTCGCACAACTACGCGCCGATCGGCCGGCTCTATCCGATCGACACCGATCCGCGCATCACCGGCTGGGGCATCTCGCCGTACTTCGCCCAGCTGATCGGCGCGCCGACCAACGCCAAGCCGTTCCGCAACAACGAGGGCTGGGGCGTCAACACCCGCCTGCGCCACGACTTCGGCTGGGCCGCCCTGACGGCGGTGGTCGGCTACGAGGACTTCAAGCGCCGCGAGTTCAACGACTGGGACGCCACCGCCTCGAACGAGGCCGGCACCTACTTCTTCAACAAGATCGACACCCTGTCGCAGGAGGTCCGCCTGGCCTCGCCCGGCGACAAGGCCTTCCGCTGGCTGACCGGCCTCTACCACTCGACCGAGACCGTCAACGGCGGCTTCTATTCCGACTTCTCCGAGGCCGCGAGCCTGAAGGACTGGATGTCGACGACCTACAAGCAGGACGTCGAGACCACAGGGGTGTTCTTCAACCTCGACTATGACCTCACCCAGCGCCTGACCCTGTCGGGCGGCCTGCGCTGGGAGGACGAGACGCGCGAGCTGAAGGGCTTCAAGACCGAGATCCTGGCCCCGACCTATTCGCTGTTGGCCAGCACCAGCAAGAACCGCCACATGGGCGAGTGGTCGGGCAAGGTCGGCGCCGAATATCACTTCACCGACAACGTCCTGGGCTATGCCAGCGTGGCGCGCGGGGTGAAGTCGGGCGGCTTCACCACCTACAACAGCGGCCTGCCCTCGCAGCTGGACCCGTTCGATCCGGAAAAGCTGATCGCCTACGAAACGGGCGTGCGCTCGGAGTTCTTCGATCGTCGCCTGCGGGTCAACGCGGCCGTCTTCTATTACGACTATCGCGACGAGCAGCTTCAGGGCGTGCTCTATACCCAGACGGGGCGGGTCGGCCGGATCATCAACGTGCCCAAGTCGCACATCGAGGGCGGCGAGCTGGAAATCACCTGGAAGCCGGCCGCGCGCCTGACGATCAGCCAGTCGCTGGGCTACAAGTACGGCCAGTACGACGAGTTCTTCTTCGTCAACGCCACCGCCACCGAGGCCGCCAAGGACCCGGTGACCGGCCAGTACAACAAGATCGTCTACAGCGACCGCTCGGGCGAGCGCCTGCCGTTCCCGCGCGTCGACTACAAGGGTTCCGTCAGCTACGTGATGGACGTCGGCGCCTGGCAGGTCGAGGCGGAGACCAACTACAACTACCGCAGCGACCAGTTCAGCACGTCGTCGAACTCGGTGATCGGCGACTACTGGCTGTTCAACGCCAGCCTGACGGCGCGTCCGGCCAACGGCAAGTACGCGGTTGGCGTCTGGATGAACAATGTGACCAACAGCTATTTCGAAGAAACGCGGAACGCCTTTATCTCGGCGGCGACGGCGTCGCCGCACGAGCCGCGGACCTATGGCGTGCGGGTGTCGTACCGCTACTGATCGACGGCCGTTCCCCTTCGGCCATCGGCCTCGCCCCGGCGCGTCGCGCGCGCCGGGGCGAGGTTCTCGCGTTTTGGATAGGAGCTGGACATGACGATGGATCGCAGGCGGGTGGTGGGCTCGGGCCTGGCCCTGGGCGTCGCGGCCTTGGCCCCGGAGGCGCGGGCGCGCGAACCGGTGTTCCGTCACGGGGTCGCCAGCGGCGAGCCGGCGCCGGACCGCATGTTGCTGTGGACGCGGGTCACGGGCCTCGACCAGCCGACCGGCCGCTGGCGCATCGCCACCGATCCGGGTCTGCGCGACGTGGTCGGGCAGGGCGCCTTCGCGACGGGCGCCGAGCGGGATTTCACGGTCAAGGTCGAGGCGAGCGGCCTGAAGCCGGCGACCGACTACTGGTACCAGTTCGAGGCCGGCGGCCAGCGCTCGCCGATCGGCCGCACGCGCACCCTGCCCGTCGGGCGCACCGATCATCTGGATATCGCCCTGGCCTGCTGCGCCATGTACGGCATGGCCTATTTCCACGCCTATCGGGCCATCGCCGAGCGTCAGAACCTCGACGCGGTGCTGTTCATCGGCGACTACATCTACGAATACGGCGCCTCGACCTATCCGGGCCTCGCCGCCGTGCGTCAGGTCGACCCGCCGCGCGACACGGTCACGCTGGACGACTATCGCCGCCGCCTGGCCCAGGCGCGCGCCGACGCCGACCTACAGGCCGCCCACCAGCGCGCCCCCTGGATCTGCGCCTGGGACGATCACGAGATCGCCAATGACGACTGGATGCACGGCGCCCAGCATCACGACCCCGCCAAGGACGGCGATTGGGAAGCGCGCAAGGCGGCCGCCGTCCGCGCCTATTACGAGTGGATGCCGATCCGCGATCCCGACCCGGCCGATCCCTATGGGATTCAGCGATCGGTGGCGTTCGGCGACCTGGCCACGCTGATCGTGCCCGAGACCCGGCTGAAGGCCCGCGAGGAACAACTGACCCTGGCCAAGGATCTGGACCGGCTGCCCGACGGCCGTCCGGACCTCGACGGCTTCCGCCGCAAGATCGCCGATCCCGCTCGCCGGATGGTCGGGCAGCGGCAGATCGACTGGCTGGCCGGCGAGATGAAGGCCTCGGTCGCGGCCGGCCAGCCCTGGGTGCTGCTGGGCAGCGCCACGGTGATGGCCGACTACGTCTATCCGGACATGAGCCGCTGGGCGCCGGCCTCGGGTCCGATGAAGGGCTTCTTCGAGCTGACCAAGCTGGAGCTGCCGATGCTGAACCTCGACGGCTGGTCGGGCTACGCGGCCGAGCGCCAGCGGATCTATGACGC
The DNA here is from genome assembly GCF_012184455.1 of Caulobacter sp. SSI4214. Lineage (NCBI taxonomy): Bacteria > Pseudomonadati > Pseudomonadota > Alphaproteobacteria > Caulobacterales > Caulobacteraceae > Caulobacter > Caulobacter sp. SSI4214. The sequence goes on from NZ_SZWJ01000126.1 coordinate 5,064, forward strand.
CATCCGCGCCAGCGGCGCCCGGACGGTGGTGCTGTCGGGCGACAGCCACATGGCCTTCGTCAACGAGCTGCACGACGACCGGGGCCGCGTCGCCGTGGAGGTGTCGACCAGCACCCTGACCGGCCCGTCCCTGGGCGTGGTGCTGGAGATGAAGGACACCCCGTTCGGCCAGCGCCTGGCCGAGCGCAACCGCGACGTCCTGTGGTGCGACCCGCTGGCGGTCGGCTTCGTCCTGGTCCATCTGACGCGCGAGGCGGTGGAGACCAGCTTCATCGCCGTCGCCGATTCCCGGGCGCCGACGTCCTCGACCTTCGTCCAGCGCCGGGCTCGCGCGGTCGCCGAGCGCGACGGCGTCAGCGCCTGGACGCAGTCGACCTGACCATCAGCCGCAAGGCCGGGTCTCGCCGGTCGCCAGATCGACCCGGAAGCATTGCTCGCGGCCGGTGTCCTCGTCGCGGACGACGACGGCGATCGCCGCGTCCGGGGCGTGGGCGAAGTCCTCGAGATAGGCGAGCGCCGCCGCCTCGGCGGTGGCCTCGTCGAACGCACGCACGTGACGCGCGTGGGGATCGCGAACGCGGACGGTGAAGGGCATGGATCGGCTCCGGATCTGACCTTAGAGCGTGATAGCCGAAAGTGTGAGCGGTTTCGGCGGTTATAACGCTCTAAATGTTTGATTTAGAGCCTTATTTTCCGCTCGAATGATTCCATTCGAGCGGATAAGGCTCCAGCCCCCTCGAAACGCGCCGGACGCGAAACGGATTCAGGTCAGATTGTATTCCGGCTTGGCGTAGACGCCGATCAGGTCGACGCCGAACACGTTGTGGGTGACCTGGTCGGCGAAGAGGGCGTCGGCGGACTTGGCGTAGACGCCGACGTCGGCTTTGACCGCCTCGGCCATCAACCAGCCGACCATCGCCGCCTTGGTTCCCTGGCCGTTGGCGCCGTCGCCGCCATAGCTGGCGAAATAGTCGGCGCGCGTATCGATCAGCGCGTGGACCTTGGCGTCCGTGGGCGTGAGGCCAAAGATCGTCGCATAGGCCTTGCGGGTGGCGTCGAACAGGCTCAGCGCGCCATAGCTGGCGACGAAAGCGTCCTTGCCCTCGCCCAGCTTGCCCAGATTGACCGCGAAATTGATGTAGCGGTTCTCCAGATTGAACGACTGGTAGTAGGCGCTGTTGAGATTGTTGGCGTTCGGGCCGGTCGGCGAGACCAGATAGTCCATGCCGGCGGCGGTCGGCGTCTTGCCGGTGAAGAACTCATAGGACAGCACGGCCACGGCGCTGGCGCCGGCGGCGGCCTTGACCACCTGGGCGATGGCGTCGGCGGAGCTTTCCCCGCCGGCCATGGCGGTGGCGATCGTCTTGGTGATCGGCTCCGCGGCCGGAATGAACGGCGCCAGGCGCAGCACCGCGGTGATGGCCGAGGCCACGCGGCTGTCGACCATCGACACCGTTCGGTCCGAGAAGGCCAGGCTCTCGATATTGATCAAGGTGTCGGTCCCGTCGGTTCCGACATTGTCCTTGATCGTCCAGCCGCCATTGGCGTTGGCGGTCAGGGCGTAGTTCGCGAACTTGCCCGCGAACACGGCGGTGTCGAAGCCGCCCTGGCCGTCCAGGGTGTCGTTGCCCGCCCCGCCGGTCAGGATGTTGTCGGCCGCGTTGCCGGTGATGATGTCATTGCCCGAGCCGCCGATGGCGTTCTCGATGACCGTGCCCATGGCGATGGCGACATTGCCGGTCAGGCCGCCGACGCTGGAGAAGAAGCCCTGCCGCAGGTCGATCGTCTGGGGGACCTTGTAGCCGGAGAAGTCGAAGGTGTCGTTGCCGCCCGCATCCCAGACGGCGAACACCAGCTTGCTGGACGCCGAGGTGGCGGTGAACCAGTCGCGGCCGCTGTTGGAGTTGAAGCCGTAGACCGTGTCGCCGGTGCGCGTGGTCATGTTCGCGCCATAGGCCAATTGGGCGGCGGCGATGTCGTCCAGCAGCGGCGAGGACGCGTAGGCGCCGCCGAACGACGCGCCGGTGTTGCTCTCGCTGAAATAGGACATAACCGTGTATTGGCGGCTGTCCTCGTAATAGGAGGCGTCGTTGGCGTAGGTCAGGGTCTTGTTGGCGCTGGCTTCGTAGTCGCTGGGGTGCGCCAGGCCGATCGCGTGGCCCAGCTCGTGGACCAGGACCTGGCCGCCATAGTTCGAGCCCGACGGGTTGGTGTTGTACGACAGGGTCGAGTTGAGCCAGACGTCGCCGGAGCTGCTGCTGACGGCGGTATTGCCCGGATAGAAGCCGAAGGCCGCCGCGCCCGACTCGCCGGCGCTGTAATTGCCGAACAGGATCGAGGCGCTGTCGCTATAGGCCGCGTCGCCGCTGGTTCCCGAGCCGACGCGGACGAAGGTGATGTTGGCCACGTCGGACCAGGCCTGCAGCGCCTTCTCGGCCTGGGTGATCTGGGCCGCGTTGAATTGAGAGAAGCCCGAGGTGTCGGAGGGCATCTTGGTCGGGGCCGTGGCGCGGAAGGCATAGGTCACGGTCGCCGGAACGCCCAGCGCCGCCGACCAGCCCGGCTCGCCGCGCAGCAGTTGCGAGGCGGCCTGGTCGACCGTCATGCTGGGCTTGCCGCCCACCACGCCGGTGCGGGAGTCGGCGTTGACGAACGCGCTGGGCCCCTCGACGCCGTTGATCGAGGCGGGTTCCGGGCCGTCCGGGAACAAATTCTGACTCAAGCGCCGTACTCCTAGCGTCCCCGTCTCCGCGAGTATGGGCGGTGTCGAATTCCTCTGCAATCTTCGCTATTTGCGACATGACGGCACAGCGTTCCGGTCACGCTTTCAGAGGGTGTTCCGTGTCGGTTTCCGAACTTTCGACCGTTTTTGCTCCGCTTTTGTTGCTTATCGGCAACACCCAAATTCGGGGATGGCGCGTTTGTGGTGCTGGTCCGGGGACGTGTCTGACCCGCGACACAAACAGAGGGTTTTGCTTATGAATATGCGGTTGCTGGTCGGCGTCGCGGCGGTTGCGCTGAGCGCCGCCTCGGGCGCCTTGGCGCAAAGCGCCACCAGTGGTTGGTACGTCGCCGCCGATGTCGGCTATCACGATCCGTCGGGCGTGAAGACCACCACCACGAACAATCTGGACTGGACGTTCTCGGGCGATCACGATTGGACCGGCTTCGGCCGCTTCGGCTACAAGTTCTCGCCGAACTTCCGTCTGGAAGCCGAATACGGCTATCGCCCCGGCGATCTGAAGAGCGTCCTGAGCCCGACCGCGAACGCCGCCCAGCCGATCGGCCTGTGCGCGCCCGGCGTGACCCGCTCCGCCGCCTCGCCGGCCTGCGGCAAGCCGAACGGCTCGCTGAAGGCCCAGACGGCGATGGCCAACGCCATCTTCGACATCGCCCCGAACTCGAGCCTCAACCCGTTCATCGGCGGCGGCGTCGGCGTGGCGTGGGTGCAGAACAAGGCCTATGGCCAGCTGTCGGGCCTGCCGGCCACGGGCGGCTTCGCGCCCTACCAGAACACCAACTTCAACGACACCGACCAAGCCATGGCCCTGCAGGCCATCGCCGGCGTGGCGTGGAACTTCGCCGACAACTGGTCGCTGGACCTGACCGGCCGCTACCTGCGCACCTCCAAGCTGAACTGGGGCTCGGTGACCCAGAACGCGGGCCCCGGCGTCGGCAACATCTACGACGTCGGCTACGCCTCGGGTCGCTACAAGGACGCGTCGGTGACGCTGGGTCTGCGCTACACCTTCGGGTCGGCCCCGCCGCCGCCGCCTCCGGCTCCGGCCTATGAGGCTCGCGAGTTCGTGGTCTACTTCCCGTTCGATCAGTACATCCTGACGCCGGAAGCCCAGGCCGTGGTGCAGCAGGCCGCCGACTACGCCAAGGGCGGCAACGCCTCCAAGATCGTGGTGGTCGGCCACACCGACACCTCGGGCTCGGACAAGTACAACCAGAAGCTCTCGGAACGCCGCGCCAAGGCGGTGGCCGACGGCCTGGTCAGCCTGGGCGTCCCGGCCACGACCCTGTCGGTCGACTGGAAGGGCGAGAAGGACCTGGCCGTCCCGACCAAGGACGGCGTCAAGGAACCGCTGAACCGCCGTTCGACGGTTTCGATCACCTTCTGATCCTAGCGATCAAGGAATTGGGAATGGGGGTCGGCCTTCGGGCCGGCCCCTTTTTCTTGGGCGTCGGTCAGCGCTGTCCGGAAACGAAAAGACGCTCCCGATGGGGCGTCGGGAGCGTCCGATCCGGCGGAACCAAGAGGGCGGAGGCCCGCCGTCGACGAAGCCGGGGGCGCCGGCCGCGTGGGGTGGAACGTGCGAGGCGACAAGCGACCGCCCCGAGCGCTCCGATAACCGTGTTCAACTATACGCCGTATCGCCGGACAGGCGAGTCGAAACGGCCGGGTTCGACCAGGTGCGACAATTGGCGCGGCAGCGGCGAGGGGCGGCCCAGCATCCGGGCGACCAGGTGCTCGGCCAGCAGCGGCGCCAGGCAGAAGCCGCGCGAGCCCAGGCCCGCCAGCACGATCGGGCCGTCGTCTCTGGTCCCGGCCAGCGGCAGTCGGTCGGGCGTGGTGGCGCGCACCGCCGCCCGGCTGGACGGGCAGGCCCTTGCGCAGCGTCTCCAGATTGCGGGCGTGGTCTTGGGGCCGCACGTCGGTGGCCGTGTCGTCACGGTCGTGCGTCGCCCCAAACAGCACGCCGTCGCGTGTCGGCACCGCATAGCCGCCGAAAGCGACGGCGGGCGTGGAGGGACCGGCGGTCCAGCTAGCCTGGCCACGCACCGGGCGGACGACCAGGTCCGGGGCCAGGTCGGCGATCGCCGCGCCGGTCGCCAGGGCCACGCGGTCGGCGCGCAGGATCGTTTCGCCCGCCGCGTCCAGCAGCCGCCAGCCCGCGCCGTCGCGCTCCAGCTTGGCGACCCGGCGGCGAAGGACCTCCCCGGTCCAGGCGGCGGTCACGACGGGCGGCGCGATGACGAGGGCCGAACCCATGGCCAGGGCGCCGTCCTGGTCCAGAGTCATGGTTCCCGGCTCGAACAGGTCCTGGCCCGCCACGGTCGCGAAGCGGGTCGGGTCGCGCTCGGTCTGGGGCAATTGCCGCACGCCCCGCGCGGTCACCGTGTCGGGCA
>NZ_SZWJ01000127.1:0-9923 GCF_012184455.1 Caulobacter sp. SSI4214
CGGGCGGGCCAGACCGCGCTGGCGATCCCCCGGCCCATCGCCGCCTCGTCGATTCGCGGATCGCCCAAGGCCAGCAGGGCGGCGACGGCGAGGCCAGCGTTGGCGAACTGATGCTCGCCCGGCAGAGACGGCGCGGGCAGGTCGAGCAGGCGGTCCTGCATCTGCACCAGCAGCCGACCGCCTTCGCTCCAGGCGTCGAACTCGCGGCCCATCAGGGTCAGCTCGACCCCGGCCAGGGCCGCGGTCGTCTCCAGCACGTCCTCGGCGTCGCCGTGCTGGCGCGCGGAGACCACTGGAGCGCCGGGCTTGATGATCCCGGCCTTCTCGACGGCGATCTTGGCGATGGTGTCGCCCAAGAATTCGCGGTGGTCGATGTCGACAGGGGCGATGACGCTGACGGCGGGCTTGGCGATCACATTGGTCGCGTCGAGCAGCCCGCCGAGCCCGACCTCGACGATGCAGAGATCGGCCGGGACATCGGCGAAGGCGACGAAGGCCGCCGCCGTGGTGATCTCGAAGAAGGTAATCGGCTGGCCGGCGTTCGCGGCTTCGACACGGTCCAGCACATCGGCCAGGTGATCGTCGGTGATCAGGGTCCCGGCGAGGCGGATGCGCTCGGCGAACCGCACGAGGTGCGGCGAGGTGAAGACGTGGACCTTGAGGCCCGCCGCCTCGGCCATGGCGCGCAGATAGGCGACCGTCGAACCCTTCCCGTTGGTGCCGGCCACGTGGATGACCGGCGGCAGGCGGTCCTGCGGATCGCCCAGAGCCGCGCAAAGCCGCCGCATCCGATCCAGCGACAGGTCGATCAGCTTGGGATGCAGCGCCTTCAGACGTTCGAGCGCGGCGTCGTGGGCGCGGAGGTGTTCGGCCATTTTCGTCTCCTCCTCACCCGCCTAGCGGGGGAGGTGGCGCGGCGCCAATAGGCGACGTGACGGAGGGGGCGCTGCGGAGGCGGTCCGAGCCCCCTCCACCGCCGTTCGGCGGTCCCCCTCCCCCAAAGAGGAGGAGGAAGAACTTCAGTCTTACACCGCCTTGCGGGCGCGGCCCATCATCAGGGTGCCGAGGATCGAGCCCAGGACCTGCGGCAGCTCCTTGCGGTGCGTGACGCGGTCGACCATGCCCTTTTCGACCAGGTACTCCGAGCGCTGGAAGCCCGGCGGCAGGGTCTCGCGGATGGTCTGTTCGATGACGCGCGGACCGGCGAAACCGATCAGGGCGCCCGGCTCGGCCAGGTGGATGTCGCCCAGCATGGCGTAGGAGGCGGTGACGCCGCCGGTGGTCGGGTCGGTCAGGACCACGACATAGGGCAGGGCGGCTTCCTTCAATTCGTTGATCGCCAAGGTCGTGCGGGCCATCTGCATCAGCGACAGCGCGCCTTCCTGCATCCGGGCGCCGCCGGCGGCGGTGAAGGCGATCAGCGGGACCTGGCGTTCAAGCGCGGCCTTGGCGGCGGCGATGAAGCCCTCGCCGGCGGCCATGCCCAGCGACCCGCCCATGAAGGCGAAATCCTGGACCAGCACTACGGCGTCGACGCCGCCGACCTTGCCGTAGCCGATGGCCATCGCGTCAGGCTCGCCCGTCGCCTTGCGAGCGGCGGCCAGACGGTCCTTGTAGGGTTTTCCGTCCGAGAACTTCAGCGGGTCCTCGACGACCGAGGGCGTCGGCAGCGCCTCATACTGGCCGTCATCGAAGGTGAACTTGAAGCGGGCTTCCGGCCCGATCCGCATGTGGCGACCGGCCGGCGTAACCCACAGGGCCGCCTCCAGGTCGGAGCGGAAGATCATCTCGCCGGTGTCGGGGCACTTGACCCAGAGGTTCTCGGGCGTCTCGCGCTTGGCGAACGCGCCGCGCACGCCGGGGGCGATCCGCGACAGCCAACCGCCGCCTCGGCGATCGCCCGCTTGTTTCTTGTCGCCCTTCTTCGGGTCCTGGGGTTCAGCCATAGCCATAGCCTTAAAGCCTCACTTCGTCCCGACTCGCGCCGATCGCACAGCCTTAGCCAGCGCCGACGCCTTGAGAAGAACCTTCTCGGTCACGTTTTCGTTCAACTGGGCCGCCGACTCGATTTCGTCGACCAGGGCCGAGCCCACCACGGCGGCGTCGGCCACGCGGGCCACCTCGGCGGCGCGCTCCGGGGTGCGGATGCCGAAGCCCACGGCGACCGGCAGGCCCGAGGCCTTGCGAATGCGCTCGACGGCGGGCGCCACGGCGTCGGCGTCGGCTTCCTTGACGCCGGTCACCCCGGCCACCGAGACGTAGTACACGAATCCCGAGGTGCGGCGGATCACGGCCGGCAGGCGGGCGTCATCGGTGGTCGGCGCGGCCAGGCGGATCAGGGCGATGCCTTCCGCTTCCAGTGCGTCCGACAGCGGATCAGCCTCTTCCGGCGGGCAGTCGACGATGATCAGGCCATCGACCCCGGCCTTGGCGGCGGCGGCGGCGAAGCTCTCGAAGCCCCGGTGCAGCACCGGATTGAGATAGCCCATCAGGATGACCGGCGTGTCGGCGTCGCCCTCGCGGAAGGCGGCGACCAGGTCCAGGGTCCCCTGCAGGGTCATGCCGGACGCAAGACCGCGCTGGGCGGCGCGCTGGATGGTCGGACCCTCGGCCATCGGGTCGGAGAACGGGAAGCCCAGCTCGATCAGGTCGGCGCCGGCGGCCGGCAGGCCCTTGAGCACGCTAAGCGTCGTGGCCGCGTCGGGATCGCCGGCCATGACATAGGTCACGAAGCCGGCGCGGTTCTCGGCCTTCAGCGCCGCGAAGCGGCGATCGATACGGTCTTTGCTCATGGATTCTCGTTCCCCGCGCCCTCCCCCTTGATGGGGGAGGGTTGGGTGGGGGTGATGCGGCCGTCAGAGCCGCACGGGCTCGCCGGCCAGCGCCGTGCGAGCACCCCCATCCCCGACCCTTCCCCCATCGAGGGGGAAGGGAGCCTAAAACAATCGTCGATCAAATCGAGCGCCCCAGCGCTTCGGCGACGGTGAAGATGTCCTTGTCGCCGCGACCGCAGAGATTCATCACCACGATCTTGTCCTTGCCCAGCTCTTTCGCGATCTCGCCGACGCGAGCCAGGGCGTGGGCCGGCTCAAGCGCCGGGATGATGCCTTCGAGGGTCGAGCACAGCTGGAAGGCCGCCAGGGCCTCCTCGTCGGTGGTCGAGACATATTCGGCGCGTCCCACCTCGTGCAGGAACGAGTGCTCGGGGCCGATGCCCGGATAGTCGAGGCCCGCCGAGATCGAGTGGGCGTCGATGATCTGGCCGTCATCGTCCTGCAGCAGATAGGTGCGGTTGCCGTGCAGCACGCCGGGGCGGCCGCCGGTCAGCGAGGCGGCGTGCTTGTCGGTGGAGACGCCGTGGCCGGCCGCCTCGACGCCGATCAGGCGCACGCTCTCGTCGTTCAGGAACGGGTGGAAAAGGCCGATGGCGTTCGAACCGCCGCCGATGCAGGCGACCACCGCGTCGGGCAAGCGGCCTTCCATCTCGAGGATCTGCTCGCGGGCTTCGGACCCGATCACGCTCTGGAAGTCACGGACCATCACCGGATAGGGGTGCGGGCCGGCGGCGGTGCCGATCAGGTAGTAGGTGTCGTGCACGTTGGTCACCCAATCGCGCATCGCCTCGTTCATGGCGTCCTTCAGGGTGCCCGTGCCCGAGGTCACCGGACGCACTTCCGCGCCCAGCAGGTTCATGCGGAAGACGTTGGGCTTCTGACGCTCGACGTCGGTGGCGCCCATATAGACCACGCACGGCAGGCCAAAGCGGGCGCAGACGGTGGCGGTGGCCACGCCGTGCTGGCCGGCGCCGGTCTCGGCGATGATCCGGGTCTTGCCCATGCGCATGGCCAGCAGGATCTGGCCCAGGGCGTTGTTGATCTTGTGCGAGCCGGTGTGGTTCAGCTCGTCGCGCTTGAAATAGATCTTGGCCCCGCCGAAGTGCTCGGTCAGGCGCTCGGCGAAATAGAGCGGGCTGGGCCGGCCGGCATAGTGGGTGTTGTAGCTCTTGAGCTCGGCCTGGAAGGCCGGGTCCGCCTTGGCCTCGGCATAGGCCTTGTCCAGGTCGAGGACCAGCGGCATTAAGGTTTCGGCGACATAGCGACCGCCGAAGCCGCCGAAGCGGCCGTTCGCGTCGGGATAGGCCGAGTAGTCGTTGGGTTTCGCAGGAGCGTTCACAAGAGCTTCCGAGCTGGGCTTGTCTAGTCTTTGGCGCGTTTGACGGCGTCCAGGAACGCCGTGATCAGAGCCGGGTCCTTTAGGCCGGGACCGCGTTCCACGCCAGAGGAAACGTCCACGATGGGGGTTCCGGACGCCTGAACGGCCTCGGCCACGTTCCACGGATCCAGCCCGCCGGCCAGGAAATGCGGACGGGAAAAGCAGCGGCCGGCCAGAAGTCCCCAGTCGAACCGCGCGCCCGTGCCGCCGGGCAGGGCCGACCCTTCCATCGGCTTGGCGTCGAACATCAGGTGCTCGACGACGCCGTCGAAGGCCTGGGCCTGGTCGACATCGGCCGGGCTGGACACCGAGAGCGCCTTGATGACGCCCACGCCGGCCCGGGCGGCGATCTCGCGGACCCGCGAAGGGGTCTCCTTGCCGTGGACCTGGATCAGGTCGGGACGCATCGTCGCCATCAGGCGATCGACCAGGGCGTCGTCGGGATCGACCGTGACGGCGACCGTCTTGACGCCCCGGCCGCGCACCGGCGCGATCAATCGCGCGGCGGTCTCGGGCGTGACATCGCGCGGGCTCTTCTCGAAGAAGACAAAGCCCAGGAACGCCGCGCCGCCGTCGAAGGCGGCCTTGAGGGCCTCGGGCGTCGATAGCCCGCAGATCTTGGCCCCGACCGGGGAAGACGTGGTCATGGACGCGGAGTTACGTGCGAGGCCCCGACGATGCAAGCCCAGCAAAACTCACGGCCGCGGAAAGCTCACTGCAAGGTGAAGATCCCGTTCACCGCCCGCCACTCGCGCGGACTGATCAGGCGGTTGTGGGCGACGCGCACCGAGTGCAGCACCCCGTCCAGCTCCTTGGCCCAGAAGTCGAGAAATCCCTTCAGGGTCGGGAATTTCGGGGCCAGGTCGTACTCCTGCCAGACATAGAGCTGCAGCAGGTGGGGGTGATCGGGAATGTGGTAGTGGATCTCGGCCGTGGTCAGGCCGTACCCCTTCATCTGCAGCTCGAACGCCTTACTCGCCATCGAAGATCCTCCGATAAAACGCGCCGATGACGGAACGTTTGATCCGGTCGGCGAGTCGCGCAAGCGCCGCGATGTCGCACGATGACGCCGCTTCACGCGGAGACCGCCGAAGGGATGGAAAAGGACACGGAGCGCCCGGGCGACGCCCGCAGGATGAGCAGTATCCGGCGCGTGGAAAGACCCGCGTGTTCCCGGCCGGCAGTGATATCCCTCTCTCTCCCTCCCACCGCCCGCGGCGACGGGTCTCGCCCTCTCCCGACGGGAGAGGGTTTTGGGGAGGGGCCGGCCGGCGCCGCGAGGGGATGCGACGCCCCGTTGTGGCGCGAAGCTTATTCCGCCGCCTCGACCGGCTGATCGTAGGCCGCCATCATGGCCATGTTCAGGATCTTGGACACCGAGGCCGACAGCGGCGCGATCTGGATCGACTTGGACAGGCCAAGCAGCACCGGACCGATCACGGTGGCGCCGCCCAGCGACTGCACCAGCTTGGTCGAGATCGAGGCGGCGTGAATGGCCGGCATGATCAGGATGTTGGCGCTGTCGGTCAGGCGCATGAACGGATAGTTGGCGCGTCGTTCCGGATCGAGGGCCAGCTCGGGCGGCATCTCGCCTTCGTACTCGAAGTCGACATCCATCTCGTCGAGCATGGCCACCGCCTCGCGCACCTTCTCCGAGCGCAGGCCCATCGGGTTGCCGAAGGTCGAATAGCTCATGAAGGCCACGCGCGGCTTGAAGCCCAGACGCTTGACGGCCCGGGCGGCTTCGCAGGCGATGTCGACCAGTTCCTCGGCCTCGGGCAGCTCGGTGACATTGGTGTCCGCCACGAAGATCGTGCGGCCCTTGGCCAGCACGACGCTCATGCCCATGATCCGGCCGCCGGGGGCCGGATCGACGACGCGCAGCACCTCTTCCAGGGCTTGGTCGAAGCTGCGGGTCACGCCGGTGACCATGCCGTCAGCCTCGCCCAGCGCCACCATCGAGGCGGCGAAGCTGTTGCGGTCCTGGTTGATCAGGCGCTGAACGTCGCGCTTCAGATAGCCCTGGCGTTGCAGGCGGTGATACAGCGCGTCGACATAGTCGGGATTGCGGTCCGACAGGCGGGCGTTGATGATCTCCAGGCCGGCGGTCTCGGGATCGAGGCCCACCAGCTTCATGTTCTCGTGCACCAGGTTCTCGCGGCCGCAAAGGATGGCCTGGCCATAGCCACCAGTCTGATAGGCATAGGCCGCGCGGATCACGCTGGGGTCCTCGCCCTCGGCGAACACGATGCGCTTGGGCTTGGCCAGGACCGAGCCGGAAATCTTCTGCAGGAAGCCGGCGGTCGGGTCGAGGCGCTGGGCCAGGCTGGCCCGATAGGCGTCCATGTCGGCGATCGGGCGACGAGCCACGCCGGTGTCCATCGCCGCCTGGGCCACGAACGGCGGCACGTACCAGATCAGGCGCGGATCGAAGGCCGACGGAATGATGTAGTTGGGGCCGAACTTCAGCTGCCGGCCGTGATAGGCGGCGGCGACCTCGTCGGGCACGTCCTCGCGGGCCAGCATGGCCAGGGCCCGGGCGCAGGCGATCTTCATCTCGTGATTGACGCGGCGGGCCCGGACGTCGAGCGCGCCACGGAAGATGTAGGGAAAGCCCAGGACGTTGTTGACCTGGTTGGGATAGTCGCTGCGGCCGGTGCCCATGATCGCGTCCTTGCGAACCGCGTGGACCTCTTCGGGCGTGATTTCCGGATCGGGATTGGCCATGGCGAAGATGACCGGGTTGGGCGCCATGGTGGCGATCATCTCGGGCGTGAACGCGCCCTTGGCCGAAAGACCCAGCAGCACGTCGGCCCCTTCGACCGCCTCGGCCAGGGTGCGCTTGTCGGTCTTGACCGCGTGGGCGCTCTTCCACTGGTTCATGCCCTCGGTGCGGCCTTCGTAGAGCACGCCCTTGCTGTCGACGGCGATCACGTTGCCCGGACGCACGCCCATGGCCTTGATCAGCTCCAACGAGGCGATGCCCGCCGCGCCCGGGCCGTTCAGCACGACCTTCACGTCCTCCAGCTTCTTGCCGGTGATGTGGCAGGCGTTGATCAGGCCGGCGGCGCAGATGATCGCCGTGCCGTGCTGGTCGTCGTGGAACACCGGGATGTCGAGCAGCTCCTGCAGCTCGGTCTCGATGCGGAAGCATTCGGGGCTCTTGATGTCCTCGAGATTGATGCCGCCGAAGGTGACGCCGATGTTCTTGACCACCGTGATGATCTCGTCGGGGTCCTTGGACGTGACCTCGATGTCGATCGAGTCGACGTCGCCGAAACGCTTGAAGAGGACGCTCTTGCCCTCCATGACCGGCTTGGAGGCCAGGGCGCCCAGGTCGCCCAGGCCCAGGATCGCGGTGCCGTTCGAGATCACGGCGACCATATTGCCCTTGGACGTGTACTCGTAGGCCGCGTCCGGATCGGCGGCGATGGCGTGGACAGGCACGGCGACGCCGGGCGAATAGGCGAGGCTGAGGTCGCGCTGCGTCGCCATCGGCTTGGTCGGGGTCACCGCCAGCTTGCCCGGCTGCGGGTAGCGGTGGAAGGCCAGGGCCTCCTCGTCCGTGAAGGTCTTGCGTTCCGCGTCGCTCATCCGGCGTTTCCCATTCCTGCTGCGCAAGTCGATGAAGGGGCGCGCCGATCGATGCGAACGCGCCCTTATGCGCCGCCAGCGTAGCGACGCGAACGAGGCGTCACAACCGGGCGCCCGTGCGAAAATCCCAGCAAACGCTTGTTAGGATTGGCGTTGCGTCAAGCTGGCTGCCGCTCGGGAAGCCCGCGCGAGGTTGACCTTGGGGGTCGGAATGGGCGAATTGCCGGGCCAGGTTTCGTGTCGGAGAGCGCCCTTGTCCCTGCCCGTGAAGATCGCGATCGCCGGCGCCGAGGGCCGCATGGGCAAGGCCGTGGCCCTGGCCCTCGAAGGCCGCGCCGACGCCGCCGTCGCCGCCCGCTTCGATCGTCCGGGGGCGGAGGGCGGCCATCTCGTCTCGCGCGACCAGGCGCTTGAGATCGCCGAGGCGGTGATCGACTTCACCCTGCCCGAGGCTTCGGTCCAGCTGGCCGAGGCCGCCGCCCGGCGCGGCGGTCCGGCCCTGGTGATCGGCTCGACCGGCTTTTCGGACGAGCAGTTGGTCCGCCTCGAGGAGGCTTCCAAGACCATCGCCATCGTTCGGTCGGGCAACTATTCGCTGGGCGTCAACATGCTGATGGGCCTGGTGCGCCAGGCCGCCGCCGCCCTCCCCGCCGAGGACTGGGACATCGAGGTCTTCGAGGCCCACCACAAGCGCAAGATCGACGCGCCGTCCGGCACGGCCCTGATGCTGGGCGAGGCGGCGGCCGAGGGGCGCGGGGTCGACCTGGCCAAGGTCGCCGACCGAGGCCGCGACGGCGTCACCGGTCCCCGCGTCGAAGGCGCGATCGGCTTCTCGGTCGTGCGCGGCGGCGGGATTATCGGCGAGCACAGCGTGATCTTCGCGGGCGAGTCCGAGACCCTGACCCTGGCGCACTCCGCCATCGACCGCGGCCTGTTCGCGCGCGGGGCCATCGCCGCCGCCGTCTGGGTCAAGGCCAAGCCGTCAGGCCTCTACGACATGCAGGACGTGCTGGGGTTCTCACGTTCGGACGTCTCTTGAAACCAAAGCTTGGCCTGAGGGCTTCTGTAGGGACCTAGACTTCAGGACGTCATGGCCGACACCGCCCAGGAACCGAAGACCTCGCCGCCCAAGCCCTCGCCCCCCACGCCGTTGTCCGGGCGCGCCGGGGATCGCGAGCGTCTGGTCGATCTTGGGCTGGAGGCCTTGTCGGTCTCGATGCTGGCCTTCATCGCCGCGGGCCTGGTGGTCTGGTCCGACCGGCGCGAGATCGGCCGCGACCTGGCCCAGGCCTGGCTGAAGGACCACGGCATCGAGGCCGCCGTCGAGCTGGACGATGTCGACGCCACCGGCTTCTCGGGCAAGGTGCGCCTGGGACCGCGCGACGCCCCCGTCTTCGCGGCCGACAGGCTGGAGGTGGCCTATGACCTGTCCTCGCCGTGGAGCGGCGGGGCGTTCGGCATCCAGACCCGAGCCATCCGTCTGGTCCGCCCGCGTGTGCTGGCCAGCCTCGACGCCAGGGGCCTGCGGTTCGGCGCCCTGCAGCCGCTGATCGACGAGGCGCTGAAGTCGCCGCGCAAGCCCGGCCCCAGCCCCGCCATCCTGGTCGAGAACGCCCAACTGGACTTGATGACGCCCGGCGGCCGCGCTCACATCACCGGCGACGCCAGCCTGGACGACGGACAGCTGCTGCGTTTCGACGGCCGCCTGGCGCCGCTGCGCTACGCCGCGCGGAACCTCGTGATCGACGGCCAGGGCGCCAAGGTCACGGCCCGAAAGCGCGGCGACCGGCTGACGCTCGAGGTCTCCCTGGCGCTGGACGCGCTGGAAACCGACGCCGCCGCGCTGTCGAACGGCGTCGCCGAGCTGTCGGCGGACCTGCCCTATCCGGACCTGGCCCGGATGGCGGCCAGCGGTCCGACCGAGGCGCGGCTGTCTTTGCGGGCCGACGGCGGCCGGATCGGCGAGCGGCAGGCCCAGGGCGTGACCGGCGACATGACCCTTTCCGGGCGCTTCGACGGGGGGCTGCCGGCCTTCGCCTTCCTGGGCCGATCGCAAGGCGTGCTGCGGGGCGAGCGCGTGTCGGGCCCGTCGCTGGACGCCCGAAACGCCGCCCTGG
>NZ_SZWJ01000128.1:0-9648 GCF_012184455.1 Caulobacter sp. SSI4214
CGATCGCCTCGCAGCGCGCCAGCCAACGGTTGGCCTCCTGCACGGCCTCGGCCGGCGAGCGGCTTTCGCGGCGCTGCTCGTCCTCGGGCGCCCAGAGGTCCAGGGTGAAGTCGGGGTGGCGAGGGTCGTCGAAGATCAGGCGCAGCGTGACCATCCGCGCCTGCGGGGAGACGTGGTCGATCGCCCGGCGACCTTCGCCCCGGAACACCCGTCCCATGACCTGGCCGTCGATCAGCAGTTCCGCCCCCATCAGCTCGTCCAGCCGATAGATCAGGCACCAGCCGCCCCGGTCCCAGGCCACGGCGATCAGGTTCGTGGAGAACGAAAAGCCCGCGCCGCGACCGCGTCCCCGCGTGACGATCACGCCCTCCGGCGCGCTCTTCAGGACATGGCGCAGGGCGCGGCGGATCCGCCGATCCTCGTCGCCGTACCAGATGGCCAGGCTGCCGAGGAACGTCACCGCCGAGCCGGCGATGGCCACGAACAGCAGGAGACGCGCGAGCTCGCTCATGAGGGCAGGCTAGCGGGAGTCCCGATTCCCAAACAGGGGCGACTGGAGCGTGACGCCGAAAGTGGGAATCGGTTTCGGAGTCACGCTCTAAGTATTTGATTTAGAAGCTTCTTATCGTGTCCAAACGATACCGTTTGGACGCGCGAGAGCGCTAGTCGCGAAAGTGTCCGACGACGGGAACGTGATCGGAAGGCTTTTCCTTGTCGCGCTCGTCGCGGTGAATGACCACGCCGGTCAAGCGGTCGGCGGCCTGCGGCGACAGCAGCAGGTGATCGATGCGGATACCCAGGTTTCGGGGCCAGGCGCCGGCCTGATAGTCCCAAAAGGTGTAGCCGCCCGGCGCGCCGTCGGCCTGCATGTAGGCGTCGGCCAGGCCCAGGTTCTTCAGCGCCCGGAACGCGCCCCGGCTTTCGGGCTGGAACAACGCGTCGCCCAGCCAGGCTTCGGGATTGGCCACGTCCTCGGCCTCGGGAATGACGTTGTAGTCGCCGGCGATGACCAGGGGCTCCTCGAACGCCAGCAGGCTCCGCGCGTGGGCGTGCAGGCGACGCATCCAGGCGAGCTTGTAGTCGAACTTCTCGGTCCCGACCGGATTGCCGTTGGGCAGATAGATGCCGGCGACGCGGAACGGAACTGGCGCGCCGATCACCGCCTCGACATAGCGCGACTGCTCGTCGATCTCGTCGTCGTACAGAAAGGGCAGGCCCTTGCGAACGTCCTCGACCGGAAACTTCGAGAGGAGAGCGACGCCGTTATAGGTCTTCTGCCCGTGGACGACGACATTATAGCCAAGCCGTTCAAAGGCCTCGGTGGGGAACTTCTCGTCGACGCACTTGATCTCCTGCAGCACCGCGACCTCGGGAGCCTCCGATTCGAACCAGGCCAGCACGCCCTCCAGGCGCGCGTTGATCGAATTGACATTCCAGGTGGCTATGCGCATCGCGGACTCCAGACAGCGGCTGGAAGCTAGAGGCCCTGACGAGCGGGCTCAAGGCGGACGAGCGATTGGCGAGAAGCGGGACGCGCCGGACTTTGGTCTAAACTCGCCGATAGCCCAGAGGCGCGCCAACGCCGGCGGCTTCGATCCGGCTGATCGCCTCGCTCAACGGCTCGATCGCCGTGGCCATATGGTGGGCGTTGGCGTGAAGGATGGTGTCGGGGTCGAGCAGGATCGCCACGTGTCCCTTCCAGAAAACGAGGTCGCCCCGCCGCCGGTCGGTCTCGGCGATCTCGGGGAAGAAGGCGCGCTGCATGTCGGTGTCGCGCGGGCAGGCGCGCTGGCAGGCATAGAGCGCCTGCTGGACCAGGCCCGAGCAGTCCAGGCCCAGGCTCTCGCGCCCGCCCCACTGGTAAGGCGCGCCCAGGAAGCGCTCCGCGACGGACACATAATCCTTTTCGCCGCGCCCGATCGGCGTCAGGTGCGCCTCGACGAACCAGCCCGTCCCCAGGCCCTTGGCGAAGCGGCCTTCGCGGGCCTCGATCGTCACCAGGCTGTTCAGCGAATAGAGTCCCTCGGGCCGCGACTTGATGTCGGGCTTGCTGAACGCATAGGTGCGGATCGCCCCGACCGTGTGGGTGGGCAAGGGGGCTCGCGGGGTCAGGCTGGACGTCTCGACGAAGCCGACATAGCCGTCGCGGGCGGCCTGCCCCCAGGCGAAGCCGTCCTTTTCCTCCAGCACGCGAAAGACCTCGCCGAACAGCAGCTGATCCCATTGCTCGGCGTCGCGCGCGGCGCCGGCGCGGATCGCCGCGGCGGGAACGGCGCAGACCATGGCGCGGCTGGGGGCATAGCGCTCGGCCGCGACCAGGCCCTCCAGGCGCTGGTCGGCCAAGTCAGGGCGGGCCAGGGTGACGCGGGCGTCGAAAGTCATGCGAAGCGGCTCTTGATCATGGCGAAGGCGGCGCGGATCGCCTGGACCTCGCCCCCGACCGGGAAGCCCGGACGGCTCTTGGGGTTCCAGGCGAAGACGTCGAAGTGGGCCCAGGGACCGACCTCGTCGCCCGAGGGCGCGAAGCGTTGCAGGAACAGCGCCGCCGTGGTCGCGCCGGCCTGGGCCCAGCCGTCGGGATCGTTCTTCAGGTCGGCGATGTCGCTGTCGAGGGCGTCGCCATAGGCCTCCGTCAGGGGCAGACGCCACAGGGGGTCGGACACGGCCTTGGACGCCGCCTCCAGCTGGCTGGCCAGCTTGTCGTCAGCGGTCCAGAACGGGATGACGAACGGCCCCATGGCGATCCGCGCCGCGCCGGTCAGGGTGGCGAAGTCCAGGGTCAGGGCAGGCTTCAACTCGGCGGCGCGGGTCAGGGCGTCGGCCAGGATCAGTCGGCCCTCCGCGTCGGTGTTGCCTACCTCGACCGTCAGGCCGGCGCGGGTCTGGAGCACGTCGCCAGGGCGCATGGCGTCGCCGGCGATGGCGTTCTCGACCACGGGTGTCAGGATGACGAGACGCACCGGCAGCCCGGCGTCCATGACCATGCGCCCCAGGGCCAGGGCGTGGGCCGCGCCGCCCATGTCTTTCTTCATCAGCCGCATCCCGGCCGAGGGCTTTATGTCCAGGCCCCCAGTGTCGAACACCACGCCCTTGCCCACCAGGGCCAGGACGGGATGGGAAGGATCGCCCCAGGCGATCTCGATCATGCGCGGCGCGCGGGCGTCGACGGCGGCGCGGCCCACGGCGTGGACGGCGGGATAGTTCTCCTTCAGCAGATCATCGCCCCGGACGACCGACAAGGTCGCGCCGTACTTCTCGGCGATCTCGCCGGCGATGGTCTCGATCTGCAGCGGCCCCATGTCATTGGCCGGGGTGTTGACCATGTCGCGGGCCAGGGCGCAGGCGTGGGCCATGGCGGTGACGGCGGCTACGTCGACGCCCTTGGGCGCGACCAGGCGCGGGATCGGCTCGCCGCGCTTCTTGTAGCGGTCGAAGCGATAGGTCCCCAGCGCGAAGGCCAGGGCGGCCTGACTGGCGTCGACGCCCTTGGGGAGCTTGGCCAGGGCGTAGTCGCCGGCGGGCAGCTTGCCGGCCAGCCCGCGCAGCAGCGATACATCGGGGCGACCGCTCCCCAGGCCTAGAAGCACCAGTTCGACCGCGCCGCTGGGGCCGGGTATCGCCAGCACCTGACCCGCCTTGCCCGTGAACCGGTTGGCGGCGGCGTAGGTCCTGACCGGGGTCCGCTTTCGCGCCAGGAACGCCTCGACCTCGCCCTCGGCCAGCGGCTGGACGGGGATCGCCCGGCCCTCGGCCTGGTCCAGGATCGGATGCGTCACGTCGGACATCGGCGAACCTCTTAAAAATTATGCTTAACGATTCCTTGAGGAGCGCGCCGGATCATGGCGGGACCTTCTGGAGACATGTCACTCATGTGTCGCAAGCGCGCCCTCCTCGCAACCGTTCTCGGTGCCGCCGCCCTGTCGCTGGCCTCCCAAGCCGTCGCCGCCGACGCGGCCAAGGTGTCGGCGCCCGCCGCCCAGATCCCGGCGGCCGCGCCGGCCCCGCCGCGCAAGGCTTCGCCGCAGCAGCGCGCGGAAGCGCGACGGCTGGATCCGCTGGCTCAAGCGGCCTTTTGGGGATCTGAGTTCGAGATCGACCCGGCGGACGCCGAGGCGGGCGCCGGCCTGGCGCGGGCCCTGCGGGCCCTGGGCCGCAATGACGAGGCCGCCGAGACCGCGACCAAGGCCCTGGTGGCCCACCCCGACGACGAACCGCTGCTGCTGGAGCTGGCCCGCGCCCACATCGCCCGAGGGCAGGGCTTCTACGCCATCGAGCCGGCCCGCAAGGCCGCCGCTCAGAACCCCAAGGACTGGCGTCCGCTGACCCTGCTGGGCGTGGCCTACGAACAGGCCGAGCGCGACGACGAGTCCGAGGCCGCTCATCGCCAGGCCATCGCCCTGGCGCCCAGCGAGGCCACGCCGCTGGCCAACTACGCCATGCACCTGGCCGCGCGGGGCGATCTGGCCGGCGCCGAAGCCCAACTGCGTCGCGCCGCCGGCCTGCCGTCGGCCGGCATCCAGACCCGGCAGAACCTGGCGCTGGTGGTCGGCTTGCAAGGTCGCTTGCCCGAGGCCGAGAAGCTGGCTCGCGCCGACCTGCCGCCCGAGCAGGTGGCCAACAACCTGGCCTATCTGCGCGCCGCCCTGGGCCAGGCGGGCGCTGGCCGCAGTTGGGACGCCCTGCGCGGCGGCGGCGGCCAATAGGCGCCTTGCCTCGGCCTTGAAATAGAGCTCAAACGCGGCGGTGATCAGCTTCCTCGCCCTCGCCGCCGCGCTTGCCGCCCCGCAAACCGTTCCCGATCGCGTGGTCGTGGATCTTTCGAGCGCCAAGCCCGCCAATGTCTTTCGCCCGGACGAGGCGTTCGGCGGGGGGCTGGACGGCATGGGCCGCGACGAGGTCAAGGCGACCTACACCCCGCACAACGTCGCGGCCATGCGCCAGGCGGGGCTGAAGAAGATCACCTATCGGCTGCGCACCGAGCTGGGCAACGAAGCCTGGCACTGGAACCCTGAAGGGACTTGGAGCGACCCCGCCCGTCAGCAGGGCTATTGGACCGGCAGCGACAAGCCCGGCGCGCCGATCCTGCTGTCGCACGGTTACGACCTGCCGCGCCGGGGCATGACCAACGACCAGGCCAACAACAACGGCTATTCGCGCCTGGACGATGGCGATCCGGCGAGCTTCTGGAAGTCCAACCCCTATCTGGACAGCCGCTACACCCACGCGCCGGCGCGACCGCAGTGGCTGATCGCGGAGCTGGCCAAGCCGTCGGAGATCGACACCGCCCGCCTGTCGTGGGCCACGCCCTACGCGGTCGACTACAAGGTGCAGTACTGGGTCGGGGTCGACGACTACGACCACCAGGGCCGATGGGTCACGTTCCCGCGCGGCGACATTCATGGCGGCCAGGGCGGCGAGGTGACGCTGAAGCTGACCGACGCGCCGATCAAGACGGCCTATATTCGGGTGATCATGAGCCGGGGCTCGGGAACCGCGCCCCAGGGCTCGACCGATCCGCGCGATGGTCTGGGCTATGCTCTGGCGGAGGTCGGTTTCGGGACCACGCGGGACGGCCAGTTCGTCGACGTGATCCGCAAGGGCCGCTCGCGCACGTCCCAGAGCGTCATGCACGTCTCCTCGACCGATCCCTGGCACCGGGCTGTCGATCTGGACAAGGATCTCGAGCAGCCGGGCCTGGATCTGGTCTTCCGCGGCGGCCTGACCAATGGCCTGCCGATGATGACGCCAGTCGGGGCGATGTTCGACACGCCCGACAACGCCGCCGCCGAGATCCGCTGGCTGAAGCGTCGCGGCTATCCCGTCGACCAGGTCGAGATCGGCGAGGAGGCCGACGGTCAATACGGCTCGCCCGAGGACTACGGCGCGCTCTATCTGCAATTCGCCGACGCCGTGAGGGCGGTTGATCCGAAGATCACGGTCGGCGGTCCCAGCCTGCAGTCGGCCACCACCGAGATGTGGATGCCCGACCAGGGCGAAAGCCGCTGGTGGCACCAGCGCTTCGTCTCGTACCTGAAGGCGCGGGGCCGCCTGAAGGACCTCGGCTTCGTCTCGTTCGAGCACTATCCGTTCGACGACGTCTGCGGCCGGATCGACGAGAAGCTCAAAGACCACACGGCGATGCTGGACGGGGTCTTCGCCCGTCTGGCCGACGACGGCGTGCCCAAGACGACGCCGCTGGTGATCAGCGAATACGGTTTCTCGGCCTATTCGGGTCGCGTGATGTCGGAGGTGCCGGCGGCCCTGCTCAACGCCGACATCGTGGGCCAGTTCATGAGCCGGGGCGGCAAGCAGGCCTTCTTGTTCGGCTACACGCCCAACACGCCGATCAATCAGCACCAGGCCTGCGCCGGCTACGGCAACATGATGACCTGGCAGACGGACGAGGACGGCCAGGCCAAGTGGCCCAGCCCCACCTTCCAGAGCGCCTGGCTGCTGACCCACGCTTGGACCCAAGGCGACCACGGCCAGCATCAGGTCTGGCCCGCGGCCTCGACCGTCCGTGACGCCAAGGGACGCGCGCCGGTCATGGCCTACGCCGTCAAGCGTCCGGACGGGAAGTGGGCCCTGATGCTGGTTAATCGCGATCCCGACGCCGCGCATCTGGCGACCTTGACCTTCAAGGGCAAGGACGGCCGGGCGATGACCTTCAAGGGTCCCGTCGAAGTCTGGCGTTATGACCGGACGCGATACGTCTGGAAGGACGACGGCGAGCATAGCCGGCCGGAAAAGACCCTGCCGCCGCCGAAACTGAGCCAGGATGGGACGCAGCCCGTTCTGCTGCCGGGCTGGTCCCTGACGGTGGTGCGGGGCGAGATCAGCCCGCCAGCGCGTCGCCGATCACCCGGGCCGCGCGGGTGAAGAGGCTCAGTAGCGGCGCGGCCAGCGCCTGACGCAACGTGAAGGCGAAGAACGCCGACAGAGCGATCAGCAGGGCCGTCTCCGTGGCCGCCCCGCCATCCTCGTTCGCCAGCCCGCGCGCCAGCGTCTTGACCGTCTTCTTCCCACCAAGCATTGGTCGCTGTCCCAAAAAGAAACCCCACGACCCGGGTGCGGCAAAACGCGCGCCACGCTCAATTCAGGATAGGTGTATGAAGCCGCCGCTCGCGAAGAAGGAACGCTCCATGCGGAAGGTCCTGGTGTTCACGGCGCTGGCCGTCGCGGCCGCCCCGGCCCTGTATTCCGCCTACATCGCCGCAGCGATCCTCGATCGGGGGTATCACTGGAAAGAGATGGACTGGAACGGCGATGGCCGCACGCAGCTGAGTGAGCTGATCGCCGCCGGCGATATCGTTCCGCATAGGACCGTGCGCGGCGCCCAGCGCTGCACGCACTATTTCGCCTATCGCACCGCGACCCTGGTGCGCTCGGACTGCGACGAGGACGCCTAAGGCGAAGGCTCGGGCTTGAGCGAGCGGCTGGGCCGCCGCCGCCCACGCCCTTTAGATGCTAGATCGAGAAGCTGACGCCGCAGCCGCAGCTGGACTTGGCGTTCGGGTTGCGCACGCGGAACTCCGCCCCGGCCAGTTCGTCGACGAAGTCGATTTCCGACCCCTTCAGCAGCGCCAGGGACACCACGTCCACCAGGGCGGCCGCGCCGTCGCGCTCGACCTTGAGGTCATCATCCTCGACGGTGTCCACGAGATCAAAGCGGTACTGGAAGCCGGAGCAGCCGCCGCCGTCGACGGCGACGCGCAGCATCAGGGGGCGGCCCTCGCTCTCGGCGATGGCCTTGATCCGCCGGGCGGCGTTTTCGGAAAGCGTTAAGTCGACTTGGGTCATGGCTGTGGAAAAGTCACCTCGGGCCTATATGAGGCTGACGCGGCCTCTTCGGAAGAGGCAAATGGTCAAACGCGATAAAGGCGGTCTATGTCCCAGGCTCCGTACTTCGTCCCCCGCGCGCCCTACGCCGAGGATCCCTTCAAGTCGAAGGGCCGTCGGTTCCAGGAGGATGAGAGCCGCACCCGGACCCCTTTCGCCCGCGATCGCGACCGGATCATCCACACGTCGGCCTTCCGTCGCCTGAAGGAGAAGACCCAGGTCTTCGTGGCGCACGAGGGCGACAATTTCCGCACCCGCCTGACGCACTCGCTGGAAGTGGCGCAGGTGGCGCGCTCGCTGGCGACGGCGCTCGGCCTCGACAGCGATCTGGCCGAGACCATCGCGCTGGGCCACGACCTGGGCCATCCGCCCTTCGGTCACGCCGGCGAGGACGAGCTCGAGATCCAGATGCGCGACTACGGCGGCTTCGACCACAACGTCCAGACCTTCCGGGTCGTGACCGAATTGGAGCACCGCTATCCGGATTTCCTGGGCCTGAACCTGACCTGGGAAACGCTGGAGGGGATCATCAAGCACAACGGTCCGGTGACCAACAAGCTGGGCAAGCCGTCGTGGAAGGCGATCCAGCGGTACGACAACGACTATGGCCTGGGTCTGGACACCTGGGCCTCGGCCGAGGCCCAGGTCGCGGCCCTGGCCGATGACATCGCCTACAACAATCACGACGTCGACGACGGCGTCACCGCCGGCCTGTTCACCCTGGACGAGCTGATGGATGTGCCGCTGATCGGCCCGATCCTCTACGCCGTGAAGAGCGAGCGGCCGGACCTCGATCCCCGCCTGACCCATCTGGAGGCCGTGCGCCGCATGATCGGGGCCATGGTCGACGACGTGATGGGCGAAACCTTGCAGCGCGCCGCCGCCACGGGCGTGTCGTCGGCCGACGATGTCCGCGCCCTGGATCACGCCTTAGTCGCCTTCTCGCCGGACATGGCCGAGGACCTGGCCCGCCTGCGCGCCTTCCTCTACGAGCGCATGTACCGCCATTGGCGCGTCAATCGCACGCGCAGCCAGGCTCGCCGCATTCTGGGCGAAATGTTCGCGCTATTCCTCAAGGAGCCGGAGGTCCTGCCGACCGTCTGGTTCGCCAAGTCGCAGAACCGCGACGAAGCCGGCCGAGCCCGCGTGGTGTGCGACTACATCGCCGGGATGACCGATCGCTTCGCGATAGAAGAGCACCGCAAGCTGTTCCATCTCGACGTCTGGAACTAGGCCTTAGGGGCCTGGCTCGGCGGCGAGGCGCGAACAGCGGGATGTAAGCCGCCTGAGCGGGGCGGACGCTTCTTGGACGCGCCGGCGTTGGGTAACCTACGATCGCGCGCGTCTGATTCGATTCGTTCGATCCGCGCCCGAGAGTTTGGAGCCTGCCTCGATGTCCGATCCGCACCGCGGGGCCTATACGCCCCCCACCGACGCGCCGTTGTCGTTCGACGCGCGTCAGCCCGTGCGGGGCGCGCGCCCGCTGCCCATGACCCTTATCATCAGCGCGGTGGTCCTGGTCACGCTCGTCGTGGGCGTGGCGCTGGTCTATCGCGGCGGCATTCGCAATCCGAACGAGCCGCCGCGCGAGGTCGGCTCCCAGGTCGCCCAGATGAAGACGCCGCCGCCCGCTGGCAGCCAGCCGCAGGATCCGGCCGCCGGCTTGCAGATCTATCACAACGACGAGCCGCGCCCGTCGGCGACCTTCGCCGCCCCGCCCGAGGCGCCGGCGGCTCGCCCGGCCGTTCCGGTCAGCAGCGCTCCGGTCGAGACCGCCGCCCTGCCGCCGGCCAAGCCCGCGGCGACGGC
>NZ_SZWJ01000129.1:0-9470 GCF_012184455.1 Caulobacter sp. SSI4214
TGGCGTCCTGAGCGAACGCCGGGGCGCTCGCCATCAGCGCCACGGCGCCGATGAGAGCGATGAGGGGGGTCTTCCGTTTAATGTCGAGCATCTGTCGCCAGTTCCTGATTGGTCTAGCACGTTTGGACCGAGGGTCGTCGCGCGAGAGCGTCTCCACCCTAACTCTGAATAGCCCGCCCGGAGATCGATCGCTCTTTCTCCAGCGGACCCGCTTCGCTGCGCTCGACCCGTTACGCCCCTCGCGAGGACTAGGCCTCCAGAAGGATCGTTTCGAAGCGCGTGCGACCGAGGCCCTTTCGGGCTCCGGTCTTACCGCAATGTTAGAATTGCGGCTGTGGTCCTTTGGCAACCCCTTTTCGCACCGTCAAGGGGATCATTTAGGCACAAAATCGTCGTAAAAGGCCCCGCCCCTCGCCGCTTACTGCGCCGCACAAAAGGAAATCCCGGAAATAAGGACGGTTTTTCCCTGGCAACGAGAATTGCACTGCTGCACCGCAGCATAGCAACAAAACGCCGGTCGATGAAGAAAGGCGCCTGTCCTGGCGGCAGATAGGCCCACGGGCGTCACGGTCAAGTCGCGGGGCGAGCCAGCGCCGACGCCGCCATGGCGAAGCTACGACCAGCAAATGGCCGGGCTCGAACGCGCCATGAACGAGGAAGGAAAGTGGTGCCTGGGGCCGGAATCGAACCAGCGACACGCGGATTTTCAATCCGCTGCTCTACCAACTGAGCTACCCAGGCACTCGGGCTTTACGACGACTAGGGCCGCCTCGGCGGCCTCGCCGTCAAGCGAGGAGCGGCTCTATAGGGGAGGCTGAAAAGGAAGTCCAGCGCCCTTTTGTCATTCCCTGTTGATGTCTCCGGACAGGGGATTTTCGTCGTCGTCCTCGCCGCCTTCGACGACGTAGCGGCCGCTCAGCCAGCGCTGCAGATCCACGTCGGCGCAGCGCTTGGAGCAGAAGGGGCGAAAGGCCGGATCGACCGGCTTGCCGCAAATGGGACAGCCCGTGCTCATGGGACGCGCACCTCCAGGCGATCGGCAGGCCAATCCGATTGGGGCGAGACCGCGAACCTGCGGCCCAGGCGCTCGGCGACGCCGGCGTCCAGCTCGGCCATGAACGCTTCGGCGACGGCTGGCGCGCAACGGGCTTCCAGGCGACCGCCAGGATCGGCCCTTCCCTCCCGTTCGAGGGCCCGCGCCAGGCGCCGGGCGGCATGGCGGGGATTCGGCGCCCCGGTCGAGGTCAGCAGCCGATCGAGAATCGGCGGCGCGCGGCGCGGCACGATCATCTCCAGCGTTCCGAACTTGCTGATCGCCCCGATTCCCACGCCGGGGTTATCAGGCGCGAACGCGTTGCGCGCGGCGGTCGTCAGGGCCTGGCCGTCGTGGCCGCGTCCGACTAGGTCGAAGACGACGATGCCGCCCAGGCCCTTCAGACGCAGAACCCGCGCCGCGACGCTCAGCGCCGCCATGTTGGCCTGCCGGGCCGCTCGCTTCGAATCGGTCGCGTCGCGGCCGCCCAGATCGACGTCGACCGCCGTCAGGGCGCGGGTCTCCTCGACGGCGATATCGCCCCCGCCCGGCAGGCCAAAGACGGTCGCCAGCGCGTCGCTCTCGGCTTCCTCCACCGCCAGAAGCGCCGGCTGGCCCGTTGTTGGCGATCCAGCCTTCACCACCTGGCGCAGCCGCTCCTCGACGCTGGGCGCGGCCGCCAGCACGCGCGGCTCGCCCGCCCCCTCCCCGACGAAGCGGGCCACGGCGGCCTTGTCGCGGCGAGAGGCGGTCTTGATCTCGATCTCGACCAGACCCCCCTCGACCAACTTGGGCATGTCGGGCCTGATCGGCAGGATGACGTCCCGCCCGCCCGGAAGGGCCACGAAGGCCGAGGCGAAGGTCTTTTCGACGCTCTTGATCCGCGCCACGCCGCGAACGCCCTCGGCGTCCAGGGGATCGTCCGTGGGCCAGGAGACGAACAGGCGCTCGGGGCGGCCGTCCAGGGTCACGACCCCGACCGTCTCGCCGACGCCCTTATGGAGATAAGCCCGGCGCTCGCTCATGGACGATAGCCCAAGCCAGACAGCAGGTTCAGGGTTTCATAGAGCGGCAGGCCCACGACGCTGGGATAGGACCCGTTCAACTCGGTGATGTAGCCGCCCGCGAGACCCTGGACGCCATAGCCGCCGGCCTTGCCCCGCCACTCGCCGCCGGCGACATAGGCGTCGCGCTCGGCGTCGGAGAGCCGCTTGAAGCCGACCCTGGTCTCGACCAGGCGCGAGGCCTCGCGGCCGCCGGGCGCGATCAGGGCCACGCCGGTCAGCACCTTGTGGTTTCGACCGGACAACAGCTTGAGGCAGTAAAGCGCGTCAGCCTCGGTTTCCGCCTTGGGCAAGATGCGGCGGCCGACCGCCACGACGGTGTCCGCGGCCAGCACATAGTCGTTCGGCGCGCGGGCAGCGACCGCCCGCGCCTTCTCCCGCGCCAGGCGCAAGGCGTGCTTGCGCGGAGTCTCGTCGCGCAGGGGCGTCTCGTCGATGTCGGCGGGGTCGACCCGGTCGGGCGTGACGCCGACCTGGGCCAGCAGATCGAGGCGCCGAGGGCTCGCGCTGGCCAGCACCAGCGCCGGCTGGGGAGCCATCATCTGCGTATTACTTGAAGCGGTAGGTGATACGGCCCTTGGTCAGGTCGTAGGGGGTCATCTCGACCAGGACCTTGTCGCCGGCCAGCACGCGGATGCGGTTCTTGCGCATCTTGCCGGCGGTGTGCGCGATGATCTCGTGGTCGTTTTCCAGCTTCACGCGGAACGTGGCGTTCGGCAGCAATTCGCTGACCGTGCCGGGAAACTCGAGCAGTTCTTCCTTAGCCATCAGGCCTCTCAGTAGGGACGAATCACGTAGCCGCGAGGGTGCGCCCGACGGTCGAGTCGGGACGAGGCTTCGCGGCGAAGGCGCCTCTATAACGCAATTATCCCCCAAACGTCGATGGCGCCCCGAAACGTCGCCGGATCGCCTCGGCCAGGGCGTCGCGCACCTCTCGATAAGCCGCCAGCCGCGCCTCGCGCGAACCGTTGTTGAGGGTGGGGTCGTGGGTCGGCCAGTATTCGATCTCGACAGCGCGGTCGCGCGACAGCTCGACGGCGCGATGCTGCGCCTCGGGCGTCAGCGAGATGACTACGTCGAAGCTGTCATCTTCCAGCTCGGCGAAGGTCTTGGGCCTGTGGTCGGAGACGTCGAGGCCCAGCTCGTCCATCACCGCCACGACGAAGGGGTCGATCCCCTCCCCGTCCGGATCCGCCTTCAGACCGCAGGAGTCGACGAACGCCCGCGTGCCATAGAAGCGCTTGAACAGCCCTTCGGCCATTGGCGAGCGCACGCGATTGTAGTTGCAGGAGAAAAGCACCGCGTCCGGCAGCTGGGCGGCCAAGGGATCAGCCTCGCCAGTGCAGCGCGCAGATCAGGGTGAAGAGGCGGCGGGCGGTGTCCAGATCGGTCTTGACCTTGCCCTCCAGACGCTCGCGCAACAAGGACGAGCCCTCGTTATGCAGACCGCGCCGGCCCATGTCCAAGGCCTCGATCTGCTGCGGCGTCGAGTTGCGGATCGCCGCGTAATAGCTGTCGCAGATCAAGAAGTAATCCTTGATCACGCTTCGGAACGGCGACAGCGACAGCAGATGCCGGCGCGCGTAGCCAGGGCCGGTGATGTCGAAGGCCAGGCGGTTTTCGATCAGCGACAGGCGCACGTCATAGGGACCGCCGCCGGCTTCGGCGGGTTCGAAATAGTTGCCCTCCAGCAGGTCGAAGATCGCGACCTGACGCTCCTGTTCCTGGTCGCGCGAAGCGGCCGCGAGGCTGTCCTCGTCGATCTCGATCGACTTGATGGAATGCTGGGCGCGTTCGTGGGTGGTCATGTGGCCGGAAGTTCGCCCGTCAATCGTTTGAACGCAACCGCACTGAAGCCGACAGGGCGTGCGCGGGCAAGCCTTCGGCCTCGGCCAGCGCCACCGTATGCGGTCCCAGGACGGCGAAGGACGCCGCGTCGCACTTCACGATCGAGGTGCGCTTGATGAAGTCATAGATGGACAGGCCCGACTGGAAGCGCGCCGCGCGGCTGGTCGGCAGCACGTGATTCGAACCCGCCACGTAGTCGCCGATCGCCTCGGGCGTCACGCGGCCCAGGAAGATCGCCCCGGCGTGGCGGACGCGATCCGACAGGGCTTCGGGCGTCTCGGTCGCGAACTCGACGTGCTCGGGCGCGATGGCGTCGACCAGGGCCGGGCTCTCGTCCAGCGGGGCGATGATCACCGCCCCGTGGTCCCGCCACGAGGCCGCGGCGTCAACGCCGGTGGCGAGGGTCTTAAGGCGCTCCTCGACAGCGCGCTCGACGGCCTCGGCGAAGGCTTCGTCGTCCGTGATCAGGATCGACTGGGCGGCCGGATCGTGCTCGGCTTGGCTGAGCAGGTCGGCGGCGATCCAGTCGGGATTATTGTTCTTATCTGCGACGACGACAATCTCGGAGGGTCCCGCCAGGGCGTCGATGCCGACCACCCCGTAGAGCCGCCGCTTGGCGGCGGTGACATAGGCGTTGCCGGGGCCGACGATCTTGTCGACCGGCTGGATCGGCCCCGCGCCATAGGCCAGGGCCGCGACGGCCTGAGCCCCGCCGACGCGCCAGATCTCGGTGACGCCCGCTTCCTTGGCCGCGGCCAGCACGGCCGGCTGCAGCTTGCCCGGCGGGGTGACCATGGCGATACGGTCGACGCCGGCCACCTGGGCGGGCACGGCGTTCATCAGCACGGTCGAGGGATAGGCCGCGCGGCCCCCGGGCACGTAGACGCCCACGGCCTCGAGCGGCGTCCAGCGCCAACCCAGCTCGACGCCGGCCTCGTCGGTCCAGGCCTGGTCGGCCGGGCGCTGGCGGCTGTGATAGGCGCGGATGCGGGCCGCGGCGAAGGCGATGGCCTCGCGCACCTCGGCGGGCGTCTGGGCCCAGCCTTGTTCGATCTCTTCCGGAGAGACGCGGATCGTCTCGGCGGTCAGCTCGACCTTGTCGAAGCGACGGCCATAGTCGAGCACGGCCTCCAAGCCATGGACCTTGACCGCTTGAAGGACCTCGCCCGCGGCGGCGTCGACATCGGCCGGCGAGCCACGGCGCTCATCGAGGAAAGCCCTGAAGGCGGCCTGGAAATCGGAGTCGGTGAAGGAGAAGCGGCGCATGGCCTGCTAGATGCGGTTTTTTGGCGGGGAGGCAAGTCAGAAAGCCCGCGACCCTACCCGCATCGTCGCTTCGAGGGCCGTCGGGGGATCGCGAGGCGGAGCAGCGTCGCGTCCGGACCAGCGCGGCCAGGCTCGCAGCCTGTCCTTCAGTCGGCGTGCCCCGGCGTTCGCGGCGTCGTCCACGGCTCGGAGACATCGGCCAGCGCGACGTCCAGGCAGTCGACCGAGACCCGCATGTCGCCGCCGCCCGCGAAGGTCAGGGTGACGACGCCGGCCGGCGCCTCCTCGGCGGGCTCGAAGCCCATCGAGAGAAGCTCGACGACCGCGCCCTTGGCGTCACGTCGCAGATTGCGCGCCTGGACCCCGGCGACATCGCCGAACTGCAACGCCGATCGCACCCGCTCCCCGGACTTGCCTTTGGCGGCTTCCCAGCGGAAGCGGTTGCAGGCGATGGTCAGGGTGCGCGCCTGGGCGTCCCAGCGGATGTCGCCGATCTTGGCCACGGCGTCCTGCAAGGCGGCCGACAGCACCGCGAGGTCGTCGGCGTCGTGCGCCAGCAGGCGAAGAGGCTTGGCGGTTGGCGCCATCGATCAGAGCTCCGGCTCGCCGTCGCCCTTGATGCGACGGACCTGAGCGCCGCACGCGCCCAGCTTTTCTTCCAGACGCTCGAAGCCGCGATCCAGGTGATAGATGCGGCTGACCGTGGTTTCGCCGCGCGCGACCAGCCCGGCGATCACCAGGCTGACCGAGGCGCGCAGGTCGGTGGCCATCACCTCGGCGCCTTCCAGGCGCTCCACGCCCCGCACGCGCGCCTCGCCGCCCGAGACCGAGATATCGGCGCCCAGACGCATCAGCTCCGGCGCGTGCATGAAGCGGTTCTCGAAGATGGTCTCGCGAATGCGGCTCTCGCCCTTCGCCGTGGTCATCAACGCCATGAACTGGGCTTGCAGGTCGGTGGCGAAGCCGGGGAACGGCGCGGTCTCGATATCGACCGCGTTCAGGCGTTCGTCGCCCCGCCGGATGATGCAGCCGTCGGCGGTTTCCTCGACGCCGGCGCCGGCTTCCTCCAGCTTGCGAAGCAAGGCGTCGATGAGACCCGGTCGGGCGTTGGTCAGTCGCACTTCCCCGCCCGCCATGGCGGCCGCGACGGCGTAGGTGCCCATCTCGATCCGGTCGGGGATCACCGCATGAGTCGCGCCCGCGAGGCGCGAGACGCCGTTGATAGTGATGGTCGGCGTGCCCGCGCCCTCGACCCTCGCGCCCATGGCGTTCAGGCATTCCTGCAGGTCGGCCAGCTCCGGCTCGCAGGCGGCGTTACGGATCACGGTGGTCCCATCGGCCAGCACCGCCGCCAGCATGGCGTGTTCGGTGGCGCCGACGGACACCATCGGGAAGACGATCTCGGCGCCCTTCAGGCCGCGCGGGGCCTGGGCGTAGACATAGCCCTCGTGCAGATCGATCTTGGCCCCCAGGGCCTCCAGCGCCTGCAGGTGCAGGTCGACGGGGCGCGCGCCGATGGTGCACCCGCCCGGCAGCGAGACCTTGGCCTGGCCCGAGCGCGCGACCAGCGGACCCAGCACGTTGAACGACGCTCGCATCTGGCGAACCAGATCATAGGGCGCGAAGCCGCTGGTGATCTCGGCGGCGTGCAGCACCGTCTCCTGGCCGTCGGCGCCGTCGCGCTCGGTCACCTCGACGCCCAGCCGCGCCAAGAGCTTGCCCAGGAACCGCGTGTCGGCCAGTCGCGGCATATTGGTCAGGCGCAGCGGCTCGTCGGTAAGCAGGCTGGCCGCCATCAGCTTGATGGCCGAGTTCTTGGCGCCGCTGACCGGGATCGATCCGTTCAGCCGCGCGCCGCCGGTGATGGCGATGCGATCCATTCAGGTCCCTCGAACGCGCGGAGGTGGGGCTCTCGGCGCGCTTCACATGTGAGGAGCGGGTTCTATCGGTTGCAAGAGGGCTTGCAAGGCCTTCAACGCCTAAATTGGCGCGGAGAGGTCGTAGGGCGCTTCGTCTTCCGGCCAACGCAGGTCATGGGTGATGCTGGCCAGATCGATGGCCACCTGAACCAGGTCGATCGCCTTGCGCGTCGCCGAAAGCCCATCCCGCCCGAAAGCCGCCTTGCCGGCCTCGGTGTCGAACTGCCCGCCGTCTCCGACCAGGCGCACGGCCACCGCCCATTCGCTCGAATCCGGCGCTCGAAACGGCGCCGACATCTCGACCCTCAACGCCACGCGTTCGCCGTCGCCATGACTTATCCCCAGCAATTCTCGAACGACGCCGTAGGGCCTGGGCGCCAGCTTGGCGGCCTCGAGCGCCGCCGTGTTTTCATCGAAACTCCCGCGGGCCGGCGCTTTTCGCTTCCGGAGATTGGTGCGCAACGCTTCGGCGAGCTTGGCTTCGCGGGTCGATGGGTCGTGGCTGATCGGCATGTCTCGGGGGTGCGGCGACAAAGTTCTTCGGTCAAGACGATTTTGGGCTTGGCGTTCGCGATTCTCCTCGCTATACGCCCCCTCCTCGTCGCCGCCGTAGCTCAGTGGTAGAGCGCATCCTTGGTAAGGCTGAGGTCGGCAGTTCAATCCTGCCCGGCGGCACCATGGGGGCCCAAAGCAAGTTCAAGGCTTTGGGCCCCCGCCAGTTTTCAGACATTGACGGCGCTTGAGCGCCCCTTCCGGACGCTAGGCGCGCCAGCGCCTTTGCCTTCCGCCAGGCGACGGCGCTGATCCTCGTTTTCGGGCGGACATCGTCTGGATGTTCATGGCCAGCCTAGGACCGGCTCTGATCGGACGCGGCTTCCAGGACCGCGCGGTTCAGCAAGGTAAGCTGCGCCCCGCGGATATCGATCAGCCCATCACGTCGCATCTGCTGCAGGGTGCGATTGACGTGCACGAGGCTGAGGCCCAGGGCGTCCGCCAGAACCTCCTGCTTGATCGGGAGATGGAAACTCTCGCCGCGCGCCTCGCCGATCTCCGCGAGCCGGCCATGCAGCTCGAGCAGCAGATGCGCCATGCGTTCGTAGGCGGTCTGTCGCCCCAGGCGCACGATCTGGTCGATCAGTCGCGCCTGCTGAGCGGCCGCCGCGCCGGCCAGGGCTCGGCTCAGCCCCTCGCTGGCGGGAGAGAAGCCAGGCTGGGTAGACCGCGCTCGCAAGGGCGTCAGAGCCACGGCCTGGACGGCGTGTTGGGAACGGGTCAGCAGGTCGAACCCGATGCCGTCGCCAGGCAGCAGGAAGGCCACGATCTGTCGCCGCCCGTCGCGCAGGGAATGGGCCAGACACGCCCAGCCCGATAGCAGGAACATCGGGGCGGCGCGGGCGCTATCCAGGTCCCTGCCCGCTGGGTAGGCCTCGATCCGGCCGAGCCGGGCCTCGAGCGCGGCCGCGTCCTCGTCCAGGAGCGGACCAAAGCGCCTCAACCGACGAAGATAAGCCTTCTCCACGGGCCGTTCGGGGACAACGGCTAGCATTGGGCGTCACGCCGGGTTCGATTGCGACGCGGAACCGCCCTTTTCATCACTCGCCCTGTCCAATCAGCGAGCCCCATCCCGGCCCTATCATCCGCCGCTCCCAAGGCGACGTCGAGGCGAAATGGACGTTCGCGTCGAGACATGGCCCCCGCCGAGATCCTGACCGCCGCCTCCATCGCGTTTCGTTCCTGGCGGCGTCCAACGGGCGACAATTCTCTTCCTGATCATGGCGTCCCAGGTCTCGCGGACATAGCGCTTCGAGGTCGATGCGAAGGGCCATCTAAAGCCGCACGCGGGTGAGGTTCCCCGCCCTATCGACGACCGCCAGCCGGGGGACGAACCCGCAAGACGCCAGCACCGTCGCCTGACGGCGCGCCTGCCGTTCGGCCTCGGCGCCCGAGCGAAAGATCTGCGCCAGCGCGTTCCGATCACAGAACAGGACCCAGCCGCCGTTCAGAGGTTCGATCCTGAGGAGGCTCACGGCCGGGAAAGTCGAAACCGTGCGCGAAACATCGTTCCGGCTCGCGGCGGGCATCACCACGCGCGAAAACCGCGATAAGCGCGGCGAAAGAAGCGAGGCGGGTCGCGGAGGCTGATCGCCATCGATGATCCTTTCAGGCCGTTGCGCGCCCGCGGAGCCATGCCGCGGGCGCGCGATCGCCTAAGCCGTGGGCCTAGCGGCGGTCTTCCCAGCCGCGACGGGCGGCCTCGGCGTGACCTTCGCTATCGCCGAACCAGCCACCCTGACCACGACCGCGGCCTCGGCCGCCCCGGTCGTCGTCATCGTCTCGGCC
>NZ_SZWJ01000130.1:0-9092 GCF_012184455.1 Caulobacter sp. SSI4214
GCGGCCATGCCGATGGCGCGGTCCAGCGGCTCGGGCAGGGCGAGGTCCAGCAGGGCCAGGCCGACGCCGGCCACGGCCGCGGCGACCACCGGGTTCTGGAAGGCGTGCAGGGTGGACCGACCGACCGAGCGGCCCGCCGCCCAGCCCAGCAGCCCGACGCCAGCCGCGCTCAGCACCACGAAGTCGGCGGCCAGAACGCCGGCGACCAGTCGCGCGGCTTCGGCGCCCAGGACGACGGCCGCGATCGGCAGGGCCAGGAAGGCGCTGTTGCCGACGCTCCCCGCCATGGCCGCTCCGGCGGCCTCGGCCCGGCTCCAGCCCATGAGGCGGCTGGCCAACACGATGAGCGCCATCAGCAAGAGGCCCGCGCCGGCATAGGCGGCCAGGCCCGCCAGCAAGTCGGGCGAGGGGCGTCCCTGGCGCGACAGCGAATGGATCAGCAGGGCCGGAAAACCGATCCAATAGACATAGGCGGAAAGGCCCTGGGCCATCCGCCCGTCCAGCAGGCGCAGGCGAGCCAGGGTCCAGCCGGCGCCGACCAGCAGGAAGAAGGGCCAGACGCGGCCGACGACGTCGAGAACCAGGGCGATCACGATGTCAGCGTCAGCCTTGGCGCTCGTCGCCCGGAAGCCGGATATGCACCAGCCGCCAGGTGAACAGCGCCCTGCGCTCGAAGGTGAAGATCGTGACCTTGCCGCTGCCGTCGGGCCGCTTGACGGCGATGCGCGCGCGGTTGGGGTCCCAATAGGCGATCTGAGGGAAGGGGCCCTTGACCATGTCCTTGATCCGGCCGCTGGCCGTGGAGTCCTGGGTCGAGGCGGGCGGAGCCTTGCCGGGAGCGTAGCCGCGCGTCAGGGCCGCGACGCCGGCCACGGTCAGATAGCGATCGACCTTGGGCTCGGGCGGGACGATCGGCTCGACGGCCTGCTTGAAGACGCTCAGCGGATCGCGCCAGATCGAGGGCGGTTCGGGCTGACCGGCCGGGGCGGCGGGAACCAGCTCGGCGGTCAGGCTGCGCCGCACCGCCGGGAAGTCGACCAGTTCGCCGATCGCCTGGACGTCCTCGTACTGGGCGGCCGCCTTCAGGGCCCGGAAGGCGAACCACGGCGCGGTGGCGAAGGCGGCGGCGAAGACGAAGATCGCCAGCACGATCAGGTCCCAGATCCGCTTCTGCAGGGTCATGCCGCCTCCGAAAGGTTAACGCGGGTAGACCAGCTATCGTCCGTCCTCGCAAGAGCGCTCGCCCGGCGCGGGCGGCGCCCCTGGAACGCGAAACGCCCCGGGGACGGATCCCCGGGGCGTCGCGAGACTTAGGTTCGTGGGACCATGGCCCCGCGAGGAAGTCTTAGGCCATGGCCTTCTTCAGGTTTTCGTCGATCTTGTCGAGGAAGCCTTCGGTGGTCAGCCAGCCTTGCTTCTCGCCGACCAGCAGGGCCAGGTCCTTGGTCATATAGCCGCTCTCGACGGTGTCGATGCAGACCTTTTCCAGGGTGGCAGCGAACTTGGCCAGCTCGGCGTTGTCGTCCAGCTTGGCGCGGTGGGCCAGGCCGCGCGTCCAGGCGAAGATCGAGGCGATCGAGTTGGTCGAGGTGCTCTCGCCCTTCTGGTGCTGGCGGTAGTGGCGGGTGACGGTGCCGTGGGCGGCTTCGGCTTCCACCGTCTTGCCGTCCGGCGTCATCAGCACCGAGGTCATCAGGCCCAGCGAGCCGAAGCCCTGGGCGACGATGTCCGACTGCACGTCGCCGTCGTAGTTCTTACAGGCCCAGACATAGCCGCCCGACCACTTCAGGGCCGAGGCGACCATGTCGTCGATCAGGCGGTGCTCGTAGTGGATGCCCTTGGCCTTGAAGGCCTCGGCGTATTCGGCGTCGTAGATCTCCTGGAAGATGTCCTTGAAGCGGCCGTCATAGGCCTTGAGGATCGTGTTCTTCGTCGAGAGATAGACCGGATAGCCACGGGCCAGGCCGTAGGCGAACGAGGCGTGGGCGAAGTCGCGGATCGACTCATCCAGGTTGTACATGCCCATGGCGACGCCCGAGGACGGGGCCTGGAACACTTCGTGCTCGATGGTCTGGCCGTCGTCGCCGACGAACTTGATCGACAGCGTGCCCTTGCCGGGGAACAGGAAGTCGGTGGCCTTGTACTGGTCGCCGAAGGCGTGGCGGCCGACGATGATCGGCTGGGTCCAGCCCGGCACCAGGCGCGGCACGTTCTGGCAGATGATCGGTTCGCGGAAGATCACGCCGCCCAGGATGTTGCGGATCGTGCCGTTCGGCGACTTCCACATCTTCTTCAGATTGAATTCCTTCACGCGGGCTTCGTCCGGCGTGATGGTGGCGCACTTGACCGCGACGCCGTGCTTCTTGGTCGCGTTGGCCGCGTCGATCGTCACCTGGTCGTCGGTGGCGTCGCGGTTCTCGACCGACAGGTCGTAATAGTCGAGCTCCAAGTCCAGGTATGGGAAGATCAGCTTGTCCTTGATGAGCTTCCAGATGATCCGGGTCATTTCGTCCCCGTCCATGTCGACGACGGGGTTGGCGACTTTGATCTTGGCCATTGCGGAGAGGTTCCTCTGGACGGTGGCGCGCCTGTGGCGATCTGGCGCACAGGGCCAGGAAGCGGCGCGGACGTGGTGGCTATAGACTGTTGTGTCGCGAGGGAAAAGCCGATCGGTGGGACGTCGTTAACAAGTTAAGCTTCAGCATAACGTGGGGATCCGAGGAATCAGCGGGCGAGGGCCCAGAGGCCAGGCCATGGAGGGGGTTTGAACAACAGTCCGGAAGCGGTCGCGGGGGCGACGGCGCCGCTGGCGCGTCGGCTTCTGACGATGGTGGCGATTCTGTCGATCGCCGTGACCGGGGTGGCCACGGCGACGGCCTTCGTCTTCGTGCGCAGGAGCGCGGCCGACGCCCAGACCCTCCACCTCGCCCAATATGTGAGCGCGCGGGTCAAGATCGAGGACCGCCTGTTTTCCGATCTCGTCAAGGTGCATAGCGCCGCCAGCGAAGCCCTGACCCGGCGCCTGTCCCTTGAGAGCAATACCCAGGGGCGCGCCCAGTTCGACAGAATGTTCCCGGAGAAGGGCGATGGCACCCGCCGCTCGGCGCCCTCGCTGTTCAATGGCGAGCGCACCGACAGCGGCTACGTCTACGGCATCGGCGCCTACCTGTCTCGGGCCGACGACATGACCGCGGCCGAGCGCGACCTATTCGTGGGCGCCACGGACGTGGTGGCCGCCACCGGCGAGAGCGAACTGCATCGCTACGACAACTTCTATTTCTTCACGCCGCGCACCCGACTGGTGATGTTTGGCCCGCGACGGTCGGACAAGCTTTCGTACTACCGCCAGACGGCGCCGGCGGACCTCAGCATCGCCAGCGAGGAAATGACCCAGCTGAGCCTGCCGTCGAACAACCCGGCGCACGCCATGAAATGCACCAAGTTGCGGCGGCTGGTTTCGGACCCTAACGGTCGCGCGATGAACGTGGCCTGCGTGACGCCGTTCTACTACCAGGGCCAATTCATGGGGGCCTGGGGCACCACCCTGCCGCTGAACTCCTATCTGATCCGCGCGGTCGGCGAGGGGCTGCCGGGCGGGCGCAACCTGATCGTCGGCGACGACGGCGGATTGGTGTCGGGTCAGGGCGTGACCAAAGACGGGGTCGTCGACGCCGAACAACTGCGCAAGTTCGAGACCCAGAACGACCTCAAGCGTCTAATCGCCGCCATTCGCGCCCAGAAGCGCGACGTGGGCGTCATTCTCTCGCCGAAGGGCGATCGCCTGGTGGCCTATGGCCGCCTGGTCGAGCCCGGCTGGTGGTTCCTGATGACCTTCCCGTCCAGCGACATCGTCTGGTCGTCGCTAAAGACGGCGTCTTGGGTGCTGTTGTTCGGCTTTATCGGCGTCGCGCTGCAGGTGATGCTGCTGTACCGCCTGATCAACCACATGGTGGCGCGGCCGCTGGAGGCGCTGGCCGAGGCCCAGCGCGTCGGCGATCCCGCCGCGGCGGCGCCGATCGAGGTCCGCAACGACGAGATCGGCTCGCTCGCCCGGGCGCTGCGCCGCCAGCGCGACCGCAACGAGGACCTGCGCCGTTCGCTGGAGGATCGCGTGGCCGAGCGCACCGCCGAGCTGGAGCGCGCCAACCAGGCCAAGTCCGTCTTCCTGGCCAATATGTCTCACGAACTACGCACGCCGTTGAACGGCGTGATCGCCATCGGCGATCGCCTGGCCGGCGAGGCGGATCCCGAGGTCCGGCGCGAGATGGCCGCCCTGGTGACATCGTCGGGCCGGCTGTTGGAGCAGGTGCTGAGCGACATTCTGGACGTCTCCAAGATCGAGGCCGGCCAATTC
Organism: Caulobacter sp. SSI4214; assembly: GCF_012184455.1. Classification (NCBI taxonomy): domain Bacteria; kingdom Pseudomonadati; phylum Pseudomonadota; class Alphaproteobacteria; order Caulobacterales; family Caulobacteraceae; genus Caulobacter; species Caulobacter sp. SSI4214. The sequence continues at coordinate 4,355 of NZ_SZWJ01000130.1, forward strand.
CAGCTGTCCATCGCGCCGTTCGACCTGACGCAGCTGGTGCGCGGCATGGCCGAACTGCACGCCGCCGCCGCCCAGGCCAAGCGCCTGGAGTTCCGCTGGTCGGTCTCGCCGGACGCCGCCGGAACCTATGACGGCGACGCCGGCCGGATCAGCCAGATCCTCTCCAACCTGTTGGCCAACGCGGTAAAGTTCACGTCCAAGGGCCAGGTGCGGCTGGACGTCGACCGCGTGGGCGAGGATGTGCGCCTGGTGGTCAGCGACACCGGCGTCGGCTTCGACGAGAGCGTGCGCGAGCGGCTCTTCAAGCGCTTCGTCCAGGCCGACCAGTCGATCACCCGGCAGTTCGGCGGCACCGGCCTGGGGCTGTCGATCTGCGCGGCGCTGGCCGAGATGATGGGCGGCGGCATAAGCGCCCAGGCCACGCCCGGCGAGGGGGCCCGGTTCGAGGTGCTGCTGCCCCTGAAGCGCTGCGAGCCGTCCGCCGCGCTAGACGAACCCGAGCAGGATGGAGAGGTCTCGCTGGAGGGCTTGCGGGTGCTGGTGGCCGAGGACCATCCGACCAACCGCAAGGTCGTCGAGATCGTGCTGAAGCCGTTCGGCGTCGACCTGACCATGGTCGAGGACGGCCAGGCGGCGCTGGACGCACTGGAGGCGGCCAGTTTCGACGCGGTGCTGATGGACATGCAGATGCCGGTGATGGACGGTCTGACCGCGACCCGCGTGCTGCGGGCGCGAGAGGCCGCCGCCGGAACCGCGCCCGTGCTGGTGATCATGCTGACCGCCAACGCCATGGAGGAGCACGTCGCCGCCGCCAAGGCCGCCGGCGCCGACCTGCACCTGGCCAAGCCGCTGCATCCGGCTCAGCTGCTGGAGGCCCTGGCGCGGGCTCATTAGGCCTTGCATCCGGCGTCGCCTCGGCGGCAAAGGGGGCGGATGACCGAAGACCTCAAGCCCCAGGCCCCCGACATCACACCGCCGTGCGTCATCCTCAACGAGCCTCAGCTGGCCGAGAATATCGGCTCGGTGGCGCGGGTGATGGCCAATTTCGGCCTGTCGGAGCTGCGCCTGGTGCGGCCGCGCGACGGGTGGCCGCAAGAGCGAGCTTGGGCCAGCGCGTCGGGCGCGCACTGGCCTCTGGACGACGCCAAGGTGTTCGACACCCTGGAAGCGGCGATCGCCGACCTGAAGCTTGTCTACGCGACCACGGCCCGGCCGCGCGAAACCCGCCTGCCGGTCTATACGCCGCGCGAAAGCGCCGGCCACCTGGCCGACGAGGTCGCCCAAGGACGCAAGGTCGGTCTGCTGTTCGGCGGCGAGCGGGCCGGCCTCGAGACTCACGACATCGCTCTGTGCCAGGCCATCGTCTCGATCCCGATCGACGAGCGCTTCCGCTCGCTGAACCTGGCCCAGGCGGTGTCGATCAACGCCTACGAATGGAAGATGACCCAGGACAATCGCCCCTGGAAGAAGTTCGAGCTGAACGTCGAGGAACCCGCCGACCAGGCGACCCTGATGGGTCTCTACGAGCACCTTGAGGACGAGCTGGACAAGGCCGGCTTCTACCATCCGCCCGAGAAGAAGCCGTCGATGGTCCGCAATCTGCGCGTCCCGCTGGCCCGCGCCCGCCTCACCGACCAGGAGGTCAGAACCTTCCGGGGCGTGATCACCGCGCTGAGCAAGGGACGCGGGCGGGTGCTGGCCAAGCTGGCCGAAAAGGCGGCCAAAAACAAGGAATAGGCTCCTTAAGGAGGCTCCGCTAAGGGCGCGCCGCCGGCCTTGGTTTTGACTTCGATCATCCGCTCTCGCGCGGGGCGAGCGCACGGTGCCGGCGAGGTCAAGCAAGGAGTTCCGGATGACCCCTGATGCCACAACCCTGGTCGTTGTCGCCGATGGACACCGCGCCCGGCTGCTGGAGCAGCCGCGGATCGGCGGCCCGCTCCATGACCGTCCCGAATGGCTGGCGGGTCTGAAGGAGCATCACGACCACGACGGTCCCAGCCACATCACCCACGCGGGCGACCTGCGCGACCGGGCCGAGAAGGCGTTTCTGCGCGACCTGGCCAAGCGTCTGGATGACATCAACGCCCGCCATGGCTTCGATCAGGTGATCCTGGTGGCTCCGCCTCGGGCCCTGGGCCACCTGCGCCGGAGCCTGTCGATCACCGTGGCACGCAAGATCGTCGGTTCCGACGCCCACGAGCGCGTCGACGCGACGATCATCACGCTTCAGAGCGTGGTCCAGGCCGCGCGCCTGGCCAGCGCGGCCTAGCCTCTCTGGCTTGAAAAGCGAGGCTGGACGTGGGTCGCCCCTGTCGCGCGTCAGCCTTGTTGGGGGTGGGGAAGGCCCGGGCGCCTTCCCCATTCCACGCCCCCATTCCACGCCTTGCATCCGACGCGGATCGCGCGTTCACTCCGTCCAAACAAATGTTCGGGGAGAGCGAGATGAACCGTCGAGACCTGTTGGCGATGGCTGGCGCGCTGGGCTTCGCGCCCGGGTTCGCGGCGAGGTCCGCCTTGGCGGCCGGAGACCCGATCGCCGCCCGCGACGCCTACCTCTACGCCCTGCCGCTGATCGAGATGGCCACCACGCGCGCCCGCCTGCTGAAGGCGCCCGGCGCGGCGGTCAACAAGCTGACCCACACCCGCGGGCTGTCGGATCACACCGCGCGCTGGGTGACGACGCCCAACAACGACACGCTGTACTCGCCGGCCTTCCTGGACCTGACCAAGGGGCCGGTCACCCTCGTCATCCCGCCGATGGGCAAGCGCTACTACTCGGCGGCGGTGATGGACATGTTCACCAACAACAACGTGGTGCTGGGGACGCGCACCATCGGCGGCGAGGGCGGGACCTTCACCCTGGTGGGGCCAGGCCACGCCTCGACCGGGCCGAACCCGGTCCGCATCGCCACGCCGCACGCTTGGCTGCTGATCCGCGTGCTGACCGACGGCGGCGAGGACCTGGCGGCCGCGCATCAGGCGCAGGACGGTTTCAAGCTGAGCGGACCCGCCGGCGGACCGGTCGCGGCCTACGCCGCGCGCGACGCCAAGCCCGAGGACTATTTCGCGACCGCGCGAGCCTTGCTGGCCAGCGATCCGGCCCCGGCGACGGACCTGCGGATCCTGCGCCGCTCGGCCGCCTTCCTGGGGGCGGGCCCCTATGACGCCGCCGCGGCGGCCGACGGCGTTCAGCAGGCCAAGATGATCACCATCTTCGCCAAGGGGCGCCAGGTGTTCACCGGCGGCTGGGCCTATCCGCGCCCGACCCTGGGCGATTACGGTCAGGACTACATCTATCGCGCCATTGTCGCTCTTCAGGGCCTGGGCGCGCTGCCGGTGGCCGAGGCGATGTACCTGAAGGCGGCGGGCGACGACGGGGCTGGAGTGTTCACCGGCGACGGCCCCTATAGGCTGACCTTGCCCGCGCAACTGCCGCTGGACGGCTTCTGGTCGCTGTCGATGTACGAGGCCACCGCCGACGGCCAGTTCTTCTTCACCGACAATCCGCTGAAGCGCTACACGATCGGGGATCGCACGGCGGGGCTGAAGCGCAACGCCGACGGCGGTCTGGACATCTGGATCGGCCGCGCCGACCCGGGCGGCGACAAGACGGCGAACTGGCTGCCGGCCCCTAAGAGCGGACCATTCGCCCTCTATCTGCGCGCCTATCTGCCGAGGCCCGAGCTGGTGGACGGCCGTTACCGGCTGCCGCCGGTGGTCAAGGTCTAGACGTCCACAGCTCCTAGCCGGCCACGGCCAGGCTGCGCTCCAGGTGCTCGACCAGCAAGCGGGCCTTGGCGGGCAGCAGGCGCAGGTGCGGATAGACGGCCCAGACGCCCTCGTCGGCGGGGCGGTGGGCTTCCAGCAGCGGGACCAGCTGACCGCTGGCGATGGCGGCGTCGACATAGAAGTTCGGCAGTTGGCAGATCCCCAGGCCCTGCAAGGTCGCGTCCAGCACCGCCTGGCCGCTGTTGCAGCGCCAGCGCCCCCGCGGCTTGAAGGCGATCTCGCGCTCGCCGTCGGGGCCGTGCTCCCGCAGCGGCCAGGTGTCGACCGCGCCCAGGACGCAGGCGTGCCGCGACAGCTCGTCGATCGTGCGCGGCGCGCCGGCGCGGGCCAGATAGGCGGGCGCGGCGCAGAGCCGTCGGGTGCGCGAGGCCAGGCGCTTGGCGATCAGCCGGCTGTCGGTCAGGCGGCCGAAGCGTATGGCCAGGTCGAAGCCCTCGCTGACGATGTCCCGCACGGCGTCGTCCAGCTCGATCAGGATCGACAGCTTGGGGTGGTTCAGCATGAAGCTGTTCACCGCCGGCGCCACGAACCGCTCGCCATAGGCCGTCGAGCAGGTCATGCGCAGAAGGCCCTTGAGTTCGCCGTCTTCCTCGCCGACGGCCGCCAGCGCCTCGTCGCGGTCGAGGATCAGCTGGCGACACCGGGCCAGGAAGGCGCGGCCGGCGTCGGTGAGGCTGACGCGGCGCGTGGTGCGATAGAGCAGGCGGGTCTGGAGCCGCTCCTCAAGTCCCGCCACGGCCCGGCTAACCCCCGAGGTCGACAGGCCCAGTCGCAGGGCGGCCTTGGAGAAGCTCTCGGCCTCGGCCGTGGCCACGAACTCGTCGATCCCGTCCCATCGGCTCATGCGTCCATGCGATGCGCCTATTGTCCTCTTCAAGCAACAATGTTTTGCGCTCAGCGGGATTATCGATGAGAGCGACGCGGCGTACCAAAAGCGCGTACATCTCCA
>NZ_SZWJ01000131.1:0-9021 GCF_012184455.1 Caulobacter sp. SSI4214
CCCGTCCGCGCCCTGGTCGCGGGCCGCCGCGTGCTGGTCACCGGGGCCGGCGGCAGCATCGGCTCGGAGCTGTGCCGCCAGATCGCCGCCAGCGGCTGCGCCCAGCTGACCCTGGTCGACGCCTCGGAATACAACCTCTTCCACATCGACCGCGAGATCGCCCAGACCTACCCGGCCCTGCCCCGCCAGGAGGTGCTGTGCGACGTGCGCGACGCCGCCCGCGTGGCCCGCGTGTTCGGCGAGCAGCGGCCCGACATCGTCTTCCACGCCGCGGCGCTCAAGCACGTCACCCTGGTCGAGAACCACCCCTGCGAGGGCGTGCGCACCAACGTCCTGGGCACGCGCAACGTCGCCACGGCCGCCAAGGCCTGCGGCGCGGCGCACCTGGCCCTGATCTCGACCGACAAGGCCGTGGCCCCGACCAGCGTGATGGGCGCGGCCAAGCGCGTGGCCGAGGCGGTGGCCCGCCAGTACGGCGGCGGCGACGAGATGCGGGTCAGCATCGTGCGCTTCGGCAACGTGCTGGGCTCGGCCGGCTCGGTGGTGCCGATCTTCCAGAGCCAGATCGCCGCCGGCGGCCCGATCACCCTGACCCACGCCGAGGTCGAGCGCTACTTCATGACCATCCCCGAGGCGGTGCAGCTGGTGCTGCGCGCCGTGGCCCTGTCGCGGATCGCCTCGGAACCCGACGCCGGCGTCCTGACGCTGGAGATGGGCGAGCCGGTCAAGATCATCGACCTGGCCCGGCGGATGATCGAGCTGCAGGGCCTGGTCCCCGAACGCGACATCGCCATCGAGATCACCGGCCTGCGCCCCGGCGAGAAGCTGACCGAGACCCTGGTCGACGTGAACGAGATCGCCCGCCCCAAGGCCCCGGGCATCATGGAAGCCCTGCGCCTGGCCCCGGCCCCGCCCATCCCCGACGCCCGCCTGGACGCCCTCGACGCCCTGGCCGAGATCGGCGACGAAACCGCCCTCCGCGCCGCCCTGTTCGACCTGGTCGAAGACCTCCGCCAGACCGGCCCGTCCAAGGTGGTGAAGATCCGGGCGTCGTAGGCGCCGAAGAACGACGAGACAAAGGAGACCCCCTATGCGCGCGTTGCGGACCCTTCGGCGGGGCGGATTCCCCGCCGTCGGACTGGCGGCCCTTCTGCTCGGCGGGGCGGCTCACGCCCAGGCGGGGCCGGACCTGACGGCATACGCCCAGACCGGCCTGATCCCCTTCCTGCCCTCGTCCCAGCAGCCGTTCGAGGCGCCGCCGAAGGTGGCCTTGCGGCTGGAGGGGCCGCTGGGGGCGTTCCAGCCGCATCCGGTGGTGATGGACACCGGCTCCACCGGAGTCGTGGTGTCCGCCGCCGACCTGCCCGGCTATTCCGCCGCCAAGGCCGCGGCCTATCCGGCCGGCTGGGAGTTCCTGAGCAGCAGCAAGCGCCTGTGGGTCGGCCATTGGGTCCCGACCACGATCGTCTACGCCGACACGGCCGGCGGCGAGGCGGCGCGCGCCCAGGTCCCCGTGCTGATCGTCGAGACGGCGATGAAATGCCCCGGCTACGACACGAAGACCTCGCCGGGGACCTGCGCCGCCCCGACCGAGACGGTCGATCTGCCCAGGGGCATCGCCTATATGGGCGTCGGCTTCGGCCGGGAGCGCAATGGCCAGACGCAGGGCACGCCGGACAAGAACCCGCTGCTGAACCTGACCGCCCTGGCCGGCAAGCCGATCTCGGCCAAGAGCTTCCGCAAGGGGTACGTCATCACCCCCGACGGGGCGCGGGTGGGCCTGACCGCCCAGGCCGCCGCCGGCTTCCGGTTCGTCAAGCTGGACGCCCGGCCGGGCGGCGGTCCGCTGGACTGGGGGCAGGCGCCGATGACCGTGGCGGCCGGCGACCAGCCCGCCCAGGCCGGCGCGCTGCTGATCGATACCGGCATCGCCACCATGTATCTGGGCGTCGCCGATCCGGCCGCGCTGAAGACCCACACCGAGATCAACCAGAACGCCAAGACCCCGTCCAAGGTGCTGGACGACGGCCAGACCGTGACCGTCACCGTGCCGACCGCCCCGGCCACCACCTTCGCCTTCACGGTCGGCCAGGGCGATCCGATCGCGCCGAGCCAGGTGCTGGTCAACTCGCCGATGACCAAGGCCTTCGTGAACACCGGCCGCCACGCCCTGCGCCGCTACGACGTGCTGTTCGACGCCGACGGCGGCTGGTTCGGCCTGCGGGAGCGGTGAGGCGGGGGGAACACGCCCATCGGCGTCGGACGGCGGTCCCATTGCCTCGCGCGGCCTTATCGACCACCGTCGCGGCCATCCGTCATGTCTCCGCGCGCAAGACAGGCCCGTTGATGTCCTCGACCGACCTCATCTTCGAATTCCGCCGCCGGCTGGACGGCGTGACCTATCGCTTCACGCCGGCTCCAAGCGAGTCTGGTCGGCCCGCCTGGCGGCGAACCGATTCTCCGTTGAGCCTGGCCTGGACGCCGGAGCGAGGCTGGACGGTGAGCGACGAGCACGGCGTCGTCCTCAGCGCGCCGTGGGACGTCGACAGGATGGCGCAAGGCCCGCTGCCGCCCGAGACCGTCTGGGTCAGTCGCAAGGACGACAAGGCCTATGTCTACGATCTGGTTCGGGTCTGAAAGTCCGTTCCCGGAGTCGGCGCGGATCGGCCGGCCATCAGCAGGAACGGCGGGCGGCGGCGGTGATCGCCCAGGGCCGGCCAGCGCTCGATCTGGTCCGAGGTCGGGGCCGGTTCGCGCATGTCGACGATCTGGAACCCGGCGCCGATCAAGGCCCGCGCGTAGCTCGAAACGGTTCGGTGGACCCGCTCGACCGTCGTTCCCAGCCATTCGACCGTTCGACCGCCTTCCTCGAGATAGCGGTCGACCGGCCAGTGCAGCCGCTCTCCCCGCTCGTCGAGGAACCAGGCGCGCGCGGCGCAGGTCATGATCGGGTGCTCGACCGAGAAGGCCAGCAGGCCGCCCGGCGCCAACCAGCCATGGATCCGCGAGAACAGCGCCTCGATGTCCTGGATGTAGTGAAAGGCCAAACCGCTCATCACCACGTCCGCCGAGCCGGGCGCCAGAGCGATGTCCTCGATGGGCAGGACAGCGTACTCGACAACCGGACGCCCAGCGGCGGCGCGAGCTTCCTCGATCATCCGCGCCGAGGCGTCGAAGGCGCGCACCGCGCTCGCGCCCTGGTCGGCCGCCCAGCTGGCCATCTGGCCGGCCCCGCACCCCAGATCGACGACGCGCAGGCCCGTCAGGGCGGGCAACAGGTTTCGCAGCGCCGGCGTCTCGATCTCGTCGTTCGGCCGACCTTCCTGACGCCTGAGATCGGCATAGGCCCGCGATAGCTCCGGCGCGTCGAACGTGGCTGGCGAGCTCATGCGGCGCTCCTCAAGGGGATAGGTCGATGCCGCCCATGGGCGCCGGCGCGCCAGGGACAAAGCCGATCTCGATAACATTTGGACCGTACACGCTATCGCGAAAAAGATGTCGGCACGGAAGGCCCGCCTCCCCCCTCAGTGAAAATCCCGGCTCCTCAGGAGCCGTCCCGAGACCTTCTGGCGGACGCGGCCCCGGGTCGACCGGAACCGGGACTCAGCGAAACGGCGGCGCGCTGGCGAGCATTCCAGCGTTGAAGGCTTGCAGGCTGGCGCGCATGGTCGCGATCTCGTCATCCGACAGGGGCAACTGTTCCACGACGCTCCCGCGCACCGCCAGGACCTTATCGCGCAGCGACCATCCGGCGTCGGTCAAGTCGACCCAGACCCTTCGCTCATCGACCACGTCGCGAGACCGCGTGAGCAAGCCGGCGGCCTCCATCCGCTTGACCAGCGGCGTGATCGCGCCGGTGTCCATGCACAGTCCCCGCCGCAGGTCGCCCATGCTGCAACGCTCTTGGCGCTCCCACAGCGCGATGAGGACCAGATACTGAGGATGGGTGAGGCCCAGCGGCTCGAGTAGCCCGCGATAGATCCGGGTGACGAGGCTGCTGGCGATCTGCAACGCCAGACATAACTGCTGGTCCACCCGCAAGTCGGTGTAGTCGGACGTCGGCCCGACGGCGTCGGATGTCTCGGGGCGAAGAACGTCCATCTGGAATGCCTCCATGATCCGTCATGGATTAGAGCCTTCACGCTCTAGAATGAATCCGCCAAGTCCGCGTCTAAATTTGTCATGCAAAAAATATCTGACTCGATATAATCAAGCCTTAAGTAAAGCGCGGTAGGACCAATCGTCTCACCCCTGGTTTGAAAGCGCGGGCATGTTCGGGATTGAAAACAGACAGACGGCGGCGCTGAAGAGGCAGGTCGCGGATCTGGAGGCCATCGTGGCGGCCGTTCATCGTTCGCAGGCTGTCATCGAATTCGAACTCGACGGCACAATCATCGACGCGAACGACAATTTCCTGGCGACGATGGGTTACCGGCTGGAGGACATCAAAGGCCGGCGCCACAGCATGTTTGTCCCGCCGGAAGACGCCGGCGGCGCCGAGTACGCCCGGTTCTGGGAGCGGTTGCGCGCGGGAGAAGCCTTCGCGGACGCCTTTCGCCGAGTCGGAGCGGGCGGCGCGGAAATCTGGATCCGGGGCTCCTACAACCCTGTGCTGGACGCCGAAGGCCGGCCTTACAAAATCATCAAGTTCGCCACCGACATCACCGAAATCCGCCAGCGGCAGGCGGCCAGCAACGCCGCGCGCGATGACGCCGAAGCGGCTCAGGCGCTGGTCGTCTCCGCTTTGGGGGAAGGCCTTGAGCGCGTGGCCGTTGGCGATCTCAGCGTTCGCATCCAGGCCGCGTTCCCTGGCGGCTTCGATCGCATCAGACAAGATTTCAACCGTTCGGTGGAAAGCTTGAGCAAGGCCATGGCCGCGATCAACGGCGCGGCTGACAGTCTGCGCATGGGGGCGGGCGAGATCGCGGCCGCCGCGCTGGATCTCTCGCGCCGCACCGAACAGCAGGCGGCCAGCCTCGAAGAGACCGCCGCGGCGATGGATCAGATTACCGCCACGGTGCGGCGCAGCGCCGACGACTCCCAGCAGGCCGCCTCGGCCGCGTCAGGAGCCCGCCTGGACGCGGTCCGATCGGGCGAGGTCATGCGCGACGCCGTCGTGGCGATGGCCGAGATCGAGGCCAGCTCCAGTCAGGTCGGCACGATCATCGGCGTCATCGACGAGATCGCGTTCCAGACCAATCTGCTGGCGCTGAACGCCGGGGTGGAGGCGGCGCGCGCGGGCGAGGCCGGGCGAGGCTTCGCCGTCGTCGCCCAGGAGGTGCGCTCTCTGGCTCAACGTTCCGCCGAGGCGGCCAGGGAGATTAAGGCCCTGATCTCCACCAGCGGCCAGCAGGTGGCCAGAGGCGTTCGCCTCGTCACCGAAACCGGGCAGGCGCTCGACGGAATCGTAGACAAGGTGGCCGACATCGACACCCTGCTCGCCGCGATCTCCCGTTCGACGCAAGAACAGGCGCTGGGCCTTCATCAGGTCAGCACCGCGATCAACCACATGGACCACGTGACCCAGCAGAACGCGGCCATGGTGGAAGAGACCACGGCGGCGGCGGCCAATATGGAGACCGAGACCCGCAACCTCGCGACGTTGGTCGGGCACTTCCAGATCAGCCGCGCGGGCCAGGGGGATATGCAGCGCGTCCTGGCCGCGTGATCATGCGCTGGACCGCGCCTTCCTGTTCGCCTCCTCGGGACATGAGCTGACGCCCCCTCAGTGAAAATCCCGGCTCCTCAGGAGCCGCCCCGAGACCTTCTGGCGGACGCGGGGGGCGGGGGCGTCAGGTTCGTCGCGGAGGGTCGAGAGGTGGGCCGACAGGTCGGTGAAGCCCTCGGCCACGACATGGATCACGCCCTCGGCGCGCTGCACCCGGCCGCGCACCACCAGGAACGAGGCGGTCATCACCACATTGCGGTCGGCCTCGAAGCGGTCTTTCCAGACCACGGCGTTGGCCACGCCGGTCTCGTCCTCCAGGGTGACGAACACCACGCCCTTGGCCGTGCCCGGTCGCTGGCGGATCAGGACGAGGCCCGCCACCGCGACCTTGGCCCCGTCCTTCAGGGTCCGCAGCTGTTCGGCGGTGATCACCCCGCGCCGCGCCAGCATCGGCCGATAGAAGCCGATCGGGTGGGCCTTCAGCGACAGGCTGGTGGTGCGATAGTCCTCGGCCACCTCCTGGGGGCGGCCCATTTCCGGCAGCGCCACCCGGTCCTCGAACAGCGGCAGGCCGGCCAGCAGCGGCGCCTGGACCGGCGCGCGGTGCTCGCCCTTCAGCCCCTTCACCGCCCACAGGGCCTCGCGGCGGAAGAGTCCCACCGAGGCGAAGACGTCGGCCTCGGCCAGCAGCTCCAGCGCCCGCTGCGGAACACCGCCCTGGGCGAACTCGCCCGGCGCGCGCGCCCCCTCGGCGCGGGCGCGCAGCAGGGTCTGGACGTCGGCCTTCTTCAGCCCCTTGATCTGGCGGAAGCCGAGGCGGACGGCCTTCCAGCGATGGCGGTTGGCGTAGTCGGCGATCTTGTCGGAACGGGGGGTGAAGCGGGCGGCCCCCTCCCCCAAGAGGGAGAGAGCCTCCAGCGTACAGTCCCAGTCGCTGGCCAGGATGTCGGGCGGGCGCACCTCGACCCCGTGCTCGCGCGCGTCGCGGACCAGCTGGGCCGGCTGGTAGAAGCCCATCGGCTGGGAGTTGATCAGCGCCGCGCAGAACACATCCGGCCACGCCCATTTGATCCAGGCCGAGACATAGACCAGCTTGGCGAAGCTGGCCGCGTGGCTTTCCGGAAAGCCGTAGTGGCCAAAGCCCTCGATCTGCTTGAAGCAGCGCTGGGCGAAGTCGCGTTCGTAGCCGCGCGACACCATGCCCTCGACGAAGCGGTCGCGATATTCGTCGGGCGTTCCGAGATTGCGGAAGGTGGCCATGGCCTTGCGCAGGCCGTCGGCCTCGTCGGGCGTGAATTTGGCCGCCTCGATGGCCAGGCTCATGGCCTGTTCCTGGAACAGCGGCACGCCATAGGTGTTGCCGAGGATCTGCTTCAGCTCGTCGGCGGGACCGTGCTCGGGCGACGGCGCGGGCATGTCCACGGGCTCGATCCCGTTGCGCCGCTTCAGATAGGGATGCACCATGTCGCCCTGGATCGGCCCTGGACGGACGATCGCCACCTCGATGACCAGGTCGTAGAACCTGCGCGGCTTCAGCCGGGGCAGCATCGACATCTGGGCCCGGCTCTCGACCTGGAACACGCCCACGCTGTCGGCGACGCACAGCATGTCGTAGACGCCCGGAACCTCCTTGGGAATGTCGGCCAGGTCCTTCAGCCAGTCCTGGCCGTGGTCGTCGCGCAGCAGGGTCATGGCCCGCTGGATGGCGCTCAGCATCCCCAGGGCCAGCACGTCGACCTTCATCAGCTTCAGGCTGTCGATGTCGTCCTTGTCCCACTCGATGAAGGTGCGGTCGGCCATGGCGGCGTTGCCGATCGGCACGGTCTCGTCCAGCCGCCGCTTGGTCAGGACGAAGCCGCCGACGTGCTGCGACAGGTGGCGGGGGAAGCCCATCAGCTGGGTGGCCAGGGCCACGGCGCGGGCGATCTCCGGCGCCTCGGGGTCCAGGCCCGCGTTGCGCAGGTGCTCCTCGGGCAGGCCCGAACCCCAGCTGCCCCAGACCGTGCCGGCCAGCAGCGAAGTGACGTCCTCGGTCAGGCCCAGGGCCTTGCCGACGTCGCGGATGGCGCTGCGCGGGCGGTAGTGGATCACCGTGCCGCAGATCGCCGCGTACTCCCGGCCATAGCGGCGATAGACGTACTGCATCACCTCCTCGCGCCGCTCGTGCTCGAAGTCGACGTCGATGTCGGGCGGCTCGCCCCGGTTCTCGGAGATGAAGCGGGTGAACAGAAGGCGATGCTCGGTCGGGTCGATCGCCGTGACGCCCAGGCAATAGCAGACCGAGGAATTGGCCGCCGAGCCGCGCCCCTGGCACAGGATTCCCATCGCCCGCGCCTCGCGGACGATGTCGTGCACGGTGATGAAGTAGTTGGGGTAGTCCATCTTGCCGATCAGCCGCAGCTCCTCGGTCAGCTGGGCCCTGACCTTGTCGGGCACGCCGCCCGGATAGCGCCAGGCCGCGCCCCTCCACGTCAGGTCGGTCAGGTGCTGCATCGCCGTCTTGCCCGCCGGCACGGGCTCGTCGGGATATTGCTCGTTCAGCTGGCCAAGGTCGAAGGCGATGCGCTGGACGATCTCGATCGTGCGCTCCACCGCGCGCGGCCAGCGCTCGAACAGCCGGGCCATTTCGCCGGGCGACTTGACGTGGCGTTCGGCGTTGGCCTCCAGCCGAAGACCAGCCTCCTGGATCGTACAGTGCTCGCGCACGCAGGTCATGACGTCCTGCAGCGGCCGCCGCTCGGGACCGTGATAGAGGACGTCGTTGGTGGCGACGATCGGAGCCCCGGCCTCGCGGCCCAGGGCGTCCAGCCGGGCCAGGCGCTTCAGGTCCTGGGCGGCGTAGGCGCGGCTGGCCGCCAGCCACGCCCGTCCCCGCAGGTCGCCGGCCATGCGGGCAAGATCGCGCGCGAAGGCCTCGTCCAGGGTCTTGGGCGGGACGATCAGGCCTAGCTGGCCGTCGGAATGCTCCAGGAAGTCGCGCCAGGTCAGGTGGCACGCGCCCTTCTCGGCCCGCCGCTGCCCGACCGTCAGCAGGCGGGTCAGCCGGCCGAACGCCTCGCGGTCGGCGGGGTAGCACAGCAGGCTGGGCGTCCCGTCCATGAAGTCCAGCCGGCAACCGCTCAGCACACGGATATTCCGCGTCTTGGCCGCCGTCCAGGCGCGCACGACCCCGGCCAGGCTGTTGCGGTCGGCGACGCCGATGGCCGCCAGCCCCAGGGCCTCGGCGGCGATGGCCAGCTCCTCGGCGTGCGAAGCGCCGCGCAAGAAGGAGAAGTTGGTCGTGACCTGGAGTTCGGCGTAGGCGGGGACCTTCATGGCGCTCCCCCTCCACCGGCGTTCGCCGGTCCCCCTCC
>NZ_SZWJ01000132.1:0-8834 GCF_012184455.1 Caulobacter sp. SSI4214
GGAGGAGAAAGCTGCCGCAGCCCAAACGCCAGCTCGCCCTTGTCGTCCAGTCCGATCACCCGCTCGGCCCAGCCGTCTTTCGTTCGGACGAACTGCCGCGCCGGCAGGCAGTCCAGCAGCTCGTTGGCGACCAGGATCATCGGCGCGCCGGCCGGGACTTCGTCCAGCCGGTCGACCCAGCGGGGCGTGTCACCCAGCCGGGCCTTCTGTTGGGCGCGCAGCGGCGCCGACACCTCGACCAGCCAAAGGTCGGACGCCGCGAGGAAGTCCGGCGCCACGCGCGCGGCGCGCAGCAGGTCGCTCATCAGCGCGCCGTCGCCGGGACCCATCTCGACCAGGCGGAACGGCGCGGGGCGACCCATGCGGATCCAGGTCTCGATCGCCCACAGGCCGATCAGCTCGCCGAACATCTGGCTGACCAGCGGGGCGGTGATAAAGTCGCCTCCAGCGCCCAGCTCCGGACGGGTCGCGTAGTAGCCGTCGCGCGGGTCGTGCAGGCAGCGGGTGAAGAACTCGGGAACGCCGATCGGCCCGTCCTGGGCGATCTGGGCCTTCAGGCGATCAAGCAGGCTCATGCGCCCCCGGATCGTCCTCGCCGACGGGCTGGATCGGCGCCTTCAGCGCCTTCCACAGCAGCCAGCCGCCCACCAGCAGCATCGGCGTCGACAGCATCATCCCCATGGTCAGGCCCAGCGGGAAGGCCGGCATGCCGATGTCCGGATTGCGCACGTTCTCCAGCGACAGGCGGAAGAGGCCATACGAGATCAGGAAGGCGGCGACGATCGCCCCGCGCCGCTGGAGCCACTTTAGGCGATAGACGCAGAAGGCCAGGATCAGGAACAGCATCAGGCCTTCCAGCCCCGCTTCGTACAGCTGGCTGGGGTGACGCGGATACGGACCCGCCGGACAGGTCCCGCGATTGGCGGCCTTGATCGTCTCGTTGCAGAAGATCATGCCCCAGGGGACGTCGGTCGTCCGGCCCCACAGCTCGCCGTTGATGAAGTTGGCGATACGGCCGAAGAAGATGCCGATCGGTACGACCGGGGCGACCAGATCGCCCAGCTTCAGCATGTCGATGCCGTTCTTGCGGGAGAACAGCACGATGGCGACGCAGACGCCCAGGAAGCCGCCGTGGAACGACATGCCGCCTTCCCAGATCTTGAAGACGTCCAGGGGGTGGGAGAACAGCCAGGCGCGCTGGTCGCCGTTCATCAGCATGTAGAAGAGAATATAGCCCAGCCGCCCCCCGAGGATGATGCCCAGGGTGATCCACAGCACCAGATCGTCGATCTGGAGGGCGTTGGCGGTCGGCTGGCGGCCGCCCCAGACGCTTTCGGTGCGGGTCAGACGGATGGCGTAGCGCCAGCCCAACAGAATGCCGGCCACATAGGCCAGGGCGTACCAGCGCAGGGCCAGCGGGCCCCATTGCAGCGCCAGGGGCCCGATGTGGACCACGGGGTCGATGTTCGGGA
This sequence comes from Caulobacter sp. SSI4214, assembly GCF_012184455.1. Classification (NCBI taxonomy): domain Bacteria; kingdom Pseudomonadati; phylum Pseudomonadota; class Alphaproteobacteria; order Caulobacterales; family Caulobacteraceae; genus Caulobacter; species Caulobacter sp. SSI4214. The sequence continues at coordinate 1,473 of NZ_SZWJ01000132.1, forward strand.
AGATCACGCTCGGGCTCCGTGCGGACAGATCGTCGCACCTCTATAGCCTTCGGGCTTCGCTTTCATCCCCCGTTTCCCATATAAGAAGGCGCGCCCCTCCTCGGGCATGGACCGGACATGCATAGCCAGAACCCCTTCCTCGACGAATTCGCCAAGCTGACCCAGGCGGCCATGGGCATCGCCCAAACGGCCGGAGAAGAGGCGAAAACCGCGATGCGGGCCCAGGCCGACCGCCTGGCGGCTGAGTTCGACCTGATCCGCCGCGACGATTTCGAGGCGCTCAAGGCCGAGGTCGCGGCGCTGCGCGAAGAGGTCGCGGCGCTGAAGGCGGCCAAGAAGACGCCCGCCAAAAAAACCGCGAGTTCAGGCGAATAGGTGATTCGTCGCTCGCTCCGGACGTGAAGCGGGTTGAGACGAACGCAACGAAGCAGATTAGTGTCCCCGAGGACGTGAGCGATTCAGAGCGGGGGCGACCCCCGCCGTCGCGGGCGGGGACGTAGGTTTTTCATGGACACCCAACCGGAAGACGACGACGTCCTGATGGCTCTCGACCCCCTAGAGGTGGTCGAACATGTGCTGTCGGCCGAAAATCTCACCTTTGATCGCACCGAGGACGGCGACCTGGCGTTCGCGCTCCGAGGCGACTGGAAGGACTACGAGCTGTGGTTCGCCTGGCGCCCCGAGGCCGACTGCCTGCAGCTGTGCCTGTCGCTGGATCTCCGCGCCCCGAAATCCAAGCGCGCCAACGCCTACGAGCTCCTGGCCCTGATCAACCAGCGCGTCTGGCTGGGCCATTTCGAGGTTTGGACCGAGGATGGCGAGGTGGTGTTCCGCCACGCCCTGGCCCTGCCGGCCGGCGAGCGCCCGACCATGGCCCAGGCCGCCTCGATGATCGACGCGGCGGTGGAAGCCGCCGACCGCTTCTTCCCGGCCTTCGAATTCCTGCTCCAGGGCGCCAAGACCCCGGACCAGGCCATGGCCGCCTGCATGTTCGAGACGGTGGGACAGGCCTGATTTAAGCTGGACTTCCCTTCTCCCCTTGCGGGAGAAGGTGGCCTGCGAAGCAGGTCGGATGAGGGGTTTCTTCGCCTTCGACGCGCGATAGGCTTGATGGACGCCGCTGTGCGACCCCTCATCCGTCGCTTCGCGACACCTTCTCCCGCAAGGGGAGAAGGAGCGGGCTGCGAGAGGTAATCCTTATGACCCCCATTCTCCTTCTCGGCGCGGGCCGCATGGGCGGGGCCCTGGCCGAGGGCTGGCGCGACGCGGGGGCCTTTTCCGCCGCCGACCTGATCATCCGCGATCCCAATATCGACGCCGCCGCCTTCGAGGGCGCTCTGGTCAATCCGGCGCCGGAGGCCCTGGCCGCGGCCAAGACCGTGCTGCTGGCCGTGAAGCCGCAGATCTGGCGCGAGGCGGTCAGGGACATCGTCCCGCATCTCGCGGCCGACGCCATCATCGTCTCGATCGCCGCCGGCGTCCGCGCGGCCGACATCGCCGAGGCGTTCGGCGGCCGGCGCGTGGCGCGGGTGATGCCGACGACGGCGGTGGCGATCGGCCAAGGCACGGCGTCGATCTTCGCCGACGACGCCGACGCGCGAGCGGCGGCCCACGCCCTGTTCGCGCCGGTGGCGACGGTAGTCGATCTGCCGAGCGAGGACCTGATGCATGCGGCGACGGCCGTGTCGGGCTCGGCGCCGGCCTATCTCTACGCCTTCGTCGAGGCGCTGGAGGCCGCCGGCGCCGCCCAGGGCCTGGACGCGGCCGACAGCGCCCGCCTGGCGCGGGCGACCATCATCGGCGCGGCGGCCCTGATGGCGCGCGGCGGCGAGGAGCCGGCCGAGCTGCGCAAGCAGGTGACGTCGCCCGGCGGCACGACGGCGGCGGCGTTGTCGGTGCTGATGGGCGAGGGCGGGTTTGGCGACCTGCTGCCCAAGGCGCTGGAAGCCGCCGTGACCCGTTCCAAGGAACTGGGCGGCTGACTGTCTTGCTCTCGTCGCTTTCGGCGACCATGTGACTCTCATGACCGCCGCTTCGCCCCTCCGAGAGGATATTCTCGACCGCGCCGCCGCCGCCGCCCTGGCCCTGGCGGCCGACCGGCCCTGGCCGGCCATCGCCCTGCGCGACATCGCCGCCAAGGCCGAGGTTCCGTTCGCCGAGCTCTACGCCGCCGCCGACAGCAAGCGCGGCGTGCTGGCTCACCTGTCGGCCCGCTTCGACCGCGCGGCCCTCGGCGTCGACTATGCCGAAAGCACGCCGGTCCACGATCGCCTGTTCGACGCGGCCATGGCGCGCCTGGAGGCGATGGAGCCGCACCGCGCGGCGCTGATCGCCATCGCCAAGGCCGACGGCCCGCTGCTCGCGGCGATCCGGTTCCCCAAGACCGCCCGCGCCATCCTCGAAGCCGCCGGCGTCGAGGCCACCGCCGCGCGCCTGGCGGCGATGACCGCCGTCTGGGCCCGCGCCGTCCAGGTCTGGCGCGACGACGAAGGCGCCCTCAACCGCACCATGGCCGAGCTCGACAAGCGCCTGAAGCAGATGGCCGAGCAGCTCGGCAAGATCGGCGCGGGGTTCTAGATCCTCCCCCGCGGCGCGGGGGAGGATCATCCCGGCAGACGGATCGACGCCCTCAGACCGCCCAGCGCCGACCGCGCCAGCACCAGGTCGCCGCCCAGGCCGCGCGCCATGTCCCGCGCGATGGCCAGGCCCAGGCCCACGCCCTTCTCGTTCTGGTTCCGGCTGTCATCGAGGCGCGAGAACGGCTTGAAGGCCTCCTCGTAGCGATCCTCGGGGATGCCCGGCCCGTCGTCGTCGACGGCGATCTCGACCCCGCCGGTCAGGCGCGGCGCGACGCTGACGCGAACATGGCGGGCGTGGGCCAGGCCGTTGTCGATCAGGTTGGCCAGCGCCCGGCGGAAGGCCAGCGGTCGCAGGCGCGCCTCCAGCCCCGGCGCGATCTGGGTCTCGATCGCCGCGCCGGCGCGCTCGGCCGAGGCCACCACTCCCTCGACCAGCTCGGCCAGATCGACGACCTGGGCGGCCTCGCCGCCCTCGCCGCGCGCGAAGGCCAGGTACTCGTCGATCATGTGCTCCATCTCGGCCAGATCGCCCTTCATGGCCTCGATCTGCTCGCTGGGCTCCGACAGGGCCATTTCCAGCTTCAGCCGGGTCAGCGGCGTGCGCAGGTCGTGGCTGACGCTGGCCAGCAGGGCCGTGCGCTGCTCGATGTGGCGGACGATCCGGGCCTTCATCGCCAGGAAGGCCTGGGCGGCCTGGCGCACCTCGCGCGCGCCATGCGGCTTGAAGTCGTTGTCCTCGCCCCGGCCGAACGCGTCGGCGGCGTCGGCCAGGCGCTCGATGGCGCGCACCTGGTTGCGGATGAACAGGATCGCCACCGCCGTCAGCAGCAGCGTCGCCACCACCATCCACAGGATGAAGATATGGCCCTGGGTCGCGTAGGCGCGATCACGCAGGGCGTAGATCTGCAAGACCCCGCCCTGAACCTGGACGCGGATGTCGATATAGGCCGTATAGCGGGTCGTATCGAACCAGAACGGGTTGTCGAGCCGGTCCTCCAGCGCGTGTTGCAGCGAGCGGTCCAGCGCCGCGAACAGCGACGGGCGGTGGCCGGTCGGCAGCTTGCGGCCCTTCTGGAAGGCGATCGACAGCGACATCGAGTCCTCGGCCCGCTTGGCCAGTTTCTCGACCGCGGCGGGGCTGGGATCGTCCTCGTAGGACTGCACCGCCCAGGCGATGTCGCCGGCCAGCCCCTCCGAAAGCTTCGACGTCACCGCCTGCCAGTGCGCGTCGAAGAACGCCCAGGTCACGGCGATCTGCATCACGGCCACGGGCAGGATGATGATCAGCAGGCTGCGTCCGAACAGCGAGGTCGGCAGCAGACGCTTGATGACGCGAGGGATATAGAGCCTGGTGCGAAGGCGCATCCGTCAATCCGGCGCCAGCCTGTATCCCACCCCGCGCACGGTCTGCAGATAGCGGGGGTTCTTCGGGTCCGGCTCGATCTTGCGGCGCAGGCGCGTGACCTGCACGTCCACGGCCCGGCCGGTGGCGTCGGCGGTGTCGCGCGCCAGTTCCAGACGGTCGACGGGCTCGTGGGCGGCGCGGGCCAGGCGGCGCAGCAGCGTGACCTCGGCCTCGGTCAGGCGCACGGTCTCGCCGTCGCAGGTCAGTTCGCCGCGCTCGGGCTCGAACGCGCAGCGGCCCAGCGAAAGCGCCGCCTTCGGACCCGTCGGCCGGGCGGTCGAGCGGCGCAGGATCGCCTCGATGCGCAGCAGCAGCTCCTGGGGCTCGAACGGCTTGCCCAGATAGTCGTCGACGCCGCTGGACAGGCCCTCGATGCGATCGGCGGTCTGGTCGCGCGCGGTGAGCATCAGGATCGGCGTGCGGCCGCTCTCGCCGCCCTTGGTCCGAAGGCGCTTGGTGAAGGCGTAGCCGTCCTCGCCGGGCATCATCACGTCCAGGACCATCAGGTCGAAATCCAGGGCCTCGAACAGCCGGTCGGCCCCGGCCGCGTTCGAGGCGGCGGTGACGCGGAAGCCGGCCCGGCCGAGGAATTCCTTGATCAGCTTGCGCAGGCGATCGTCGTCGTCGACGACCAGGATGTGGCGTTCGCGGCGCTCTTCGGGCGTCATGACACGGTCCGTCGCGCCGCCCCGACGCCCTGGCGGGGACCGGCCAGGGCCGCCAGGATCCGCCGCGCGCCGGCCACGCCGTCGAGGCCGCCGGTGCGATAGGCCCGGGCCAGCAGGGCGCGCAGACGCTCGGCGGTGCGCTGTTCGAACGCCATGCCCTCGGGCGTGAGGCTGGCCGGCCGCCGCCGGCCGTCCAGGTCGCCGGAGAGGCGTTCGACCAGGCCCGCCTTCTCCAGGTCGGCCAGGGTGCGGCTGGCGGCCTGCTTCGACAGGCTGGTCAGCCTGGACAGGTCCTGCACCCCGATGCCGGGCCGGCGGCGCAGCAGGAACGTCGCTCGCCAGTGCGAGCGGCCCAGGCCTTCGCTCTCCAGCGCCGCGTCGACCGCCGCCCACAGCGAGGCCTCCGCCAGCAGGATCAGCTCCAGCCCGCCGTCGAGTTCCTCCTCGCGGAGGATCAGACGGGGGTCGTCCGAACCAGGCTGCAGCGGCGCTATCATCGCGAGGAGTCCATTTTATTTGACGCGTCCGCCCCCGGGGCGTCTAAGGGCCGGGTTCTCAATAAGGAGGTCTTGGGCCGATGTCTCTGGTTCCCTTCGACGATCGTGATGGATGGATCTGGCTGGACGGCCAGTTCGTTCCCTGGCGCGAGGCGAAGGTGCACGTACTCACGCACGGCCTGCACTACGCCTCCTCCGTGTTCGAGGGCGAGCGGATGTACGGCGGCGAGATTTTCAAGCTGACCGAGCATACCGAGCGCCTGTTCAAGTCGGCCGAGATCCTCGACTTCAAGATCCCCTACACGGTGGCCGAGATTGACGAGGCCTGCAAGGCGACCGCGGCCAAGAACGGCCTCACGGATTGCTACGTTCGTCCGATCGCCTGGCGCGGCAGCGAAATGATCGGCGTTTCGGCGCAGCAGACGAAGATCCACGTGGCCATCGCCGTCTGGGACTGGCCGTCCTATTTCGACCCGGCCACCAAGGCCAAGGGCATCCGCCTGACCTGGGCCAAGTATCAGCGTCCGGACCCGAAGACCGCCCCGGTCGCCGCCAAGGCCGCCGGTCTCTACATGATCTGCACCATCTCCAAGCACGCCGCCGAGAAGGACGGCTATGCCGACGCGATGATGCTGGACTATCGCGGCTACGTGGCCGAGGCGACCGGCGCCAACGTGTTCTTCGTCAAGGACGGCGTGCTGCACACGCCCAAGCCCGACTGCTTCCTCGATGGCATCACCCGCCGCACGGTGATCGACATCGCCAAGGGCAAGGGGATCGCGGTGGTCGAACGCCACATCCAGAAGGAAGAGCTCTCGGGCTTCACCGAGTGCTTCATCGTCGGCACCGCCGCCGAGGTCACGCCGGTGTCGGAAGTGGGCGAGTTCACGTTCACCCCCGGCAAGCTGTCGCTGGATCTGATGGACACCTACGCGGCCCTGGTGCGCGGCCAGGCGATGGCCGAGGCGTAAGCACAGGCTTATGGGCGGGGGCGTAAGCCGCCCGCCCATGGTCGCGCCGCCCCGCCCGGCGCATCGCTTCTCTCGTTCTCGACACGGGAGAAGTCCTCATGAACCATCACCCCCGCGCGGCCCTCGTCGGCGCCGCCTTGACCTTGTTCCTCGCGACGACGACGCTCGCCGACGAGGCCAGACCCTCGACAGACAAGCCGCGCCCGCCCGCCGCCCCTTCGTCCCCGACGGCCAAGGCCAAGCCCGCCGACCAGCCCAAGGCGGCCGGCGCGAGCAAGACGCGACGGGACGACGATCGCGACCGCGACCGGCGCGACGACGACCATCGCGGGGAAAAGCGTCATGACCGCGACTGAGGCCGAAACCTCGGTCACGGCCGCGCCCCGCCGCTGGGACCCGGTCGTCAAGCTGACCCACTGGACCATCGTCGGGGCCGTCCTGGCCAACGGCTTGATCACGGAGGAAGGATCCGGACCCCACGTGTGGGTCGGCTACGCCCTGGCCGCGACCCTGGCCCTGCGCCTGCTCTGGGGCGTGATCGGTCCGCCGGAGGCGCGGTTCTCGGCCTTTCCGCCCAGCCCGGGCCGGGCCCTGGATCATATCCGGGAGATCGCCGAGGGGCGTCGAAGCGAGCACGCCTCGCACAATCCGTTGGGCGCGCTGATGGTCTACGCGATCTGGAGCACGCTGGCCGCCATCGTCGTCACCGGCGTTCTGATGGTCGCCGCGCCCGACAAGCCCCGCGCGGCGACGGACGCGCGTCCCTTCGCCGCCGCGGCACTCGACCGGGAGCCCCCCGAACGCGAAGCGACTGGCGAACGCGAAGAGACCGGCGAACGCGAGGAGGCCGGCGAGGGTCGCGAAGAGGAAGGTCCCCTGGCCGAAGTCCACGAGGCGGCGGTGAACCTGCTCTACGTCCTGATCGTGCTGCACATCGCCGGCGTGGTCTTCGAGACGCGGCGGAGCGGCCGGCGGATTGTCTTGGCCATGCTTCCGGGGCGGCGCTAAAAGTCCGGCGATGAACAGTCGCCGGCGCGCCCTCGAGCACAGGATCACGATGATCGCGGTCATCGTGATCCTGCAGCTGGCCGCGACCCTTTTCTTTCTCGTGGACTTCGCCGGCGACCTGCGCGCCGACGGGCCGGGCGCGCATCTCGTCGCCGAGGGCGGCGCGGCCGTGGCGCTCCTCGTCGGCGTGCTGTTCGGCGAAGTTCTAGGCCATGGCGACAGTGTTCACCCGGC
>NZ_SZWJ01000133.1:0-8646 GCF_012184455.1 Caulobacter sp. SSI4214
CGCCCGTGCGGAAGAAGGCGATCGAGGCCTGCAGCTCCTCGGCCTGGGCGGCCAGTTCTTCCGAGGTCGCCGACATCTTTTCCGAGGCGGCGGCGTTCTGCTGGGTCACTTGATCCAGCTGCTGGATGGCTTCGTTGATCTGGCTGGCGCCGATGTCCTGCTCGCGGCAGGCGGCGCTGATCTCGGCGACCAGTTCAGCGGTCTTGCGGATGTTGGGCACGAGGTTCGACAGCATGTCGCCGGCCGACTGGGCGGCCTTGACCGTGTCGGACGAGACCGAGCTGATCTCGGCGGCGGCGGTCTGGCTGCGCTCGGCCAGCTTGCGCACTTCCGAGGCGACGACCGCGAAGCCGCGGCCGTGCTCGCCGGCCCGGGCCGCCTCGACGGCCGCGTTCAGGGCCAGCAGGTCGGTCTGGCGCGCGATTTCCTGAACGATGGTGATCTTCTCGGCGATGGTCCGCATCGCGTCGACGGCCTGGGCCACGGCTTGACCGGACACGTCGGCTTCCTGCGCCGACTGGCGAGCGATCTTCTCGGTCTGGGCGGCGTTGTCGGCGTTCTGCTTGATGTTGGCGGCCATTTCTTCCATCGAGGCCGAGGCCTCCTCGGCGGCCGAGGCCTGTTCGGTCGCGCCCTGGCTGACCTGCTCCGAGGCCGAGGACAGCTCCTGGCTGCCGGCCGAGACGTTTTCCGACGCCGAGATCGCGTCGCCGACCACGCCGCGCAGGCGGTCGATCATGACGTTCACGTGGCCCAGCAGGTCGGCGATTTCGTCCTTGGTGGTGATGGCGATGGTCTGGGTCAGGTCGCCGTCGGCCACCAGGCCGACCGCCGAGGTCGCGCGAGCCAGGCCCTTGCTGATGCCGACCATGATCCACGCCGCGAAGGCGGTCGCGGCGAGCAGGCCGACGATGATCATAACGATCAGGCTGTTGCGCGCCGAGGCGTAAAGGTCGTCGGTGTCCTTCGAGGCCTTCTGCAGTTCCGCGCGCTGGGCCTTGACCAGGCTGTCGGCGGCGGTCGAGACGGCCGTCACCGCCTTGGCGCCTTCGCCGAACGACAGCGCCGTGGCCTCGGCCACCTTGTCCTGCACGCCCAGGGTGCGGATCTGGGCGTCGATGACCTTGAACTCGTCGAAGCGGCGGCGCAGCTCGTCCCACTTCGGACGTTCTTCCGACGTGATCAGCGGTTCGGCCTCGGCGAGGGCGGCGTCGAACGCCTTGATGGCGTCGCCCGCCTTGGCGTCATATTTCAGCGCCTTGGCCGGATCCTTTTCAAAGATCGTGTTGGCCTCCTGGCGAACGGTTTCCAGCATGGCGGTCTGCGCCCGGTGGGCGATGTCCAGCAATTGGGCCGGACCGGCGATCGCGGCGTTGATCGCGTTGTTCAGATTGTTCATCTGCACGGCGCCCATGGCGCCCACGCCGATGAGGATGGCAAGGGTCAGGCCAAAGGCCAGGCCGAGTTTCAGCTTGATCGTGAAGCGCATGAAATTGGTCCTCTGGTCCTAGTCGTCTTACACGCCCGTTTCGTCGGAAACGGCCTAACCCGCCGATGGTCCGTAGCTGGTGGGGCCCGCCCCTAGAGTCCTTCGCGACGCTGGCTCGCGGCGGACGCTTTTTGTTATGGTGGGTAACAAGATTGCTACGATCCATTACATCTCGCCCAGTTCGCGCCCATCTCGTGAATTAGGGGTTAAGTCTGGGTGCAGCAGAATGTCGCATTGCGCGAGTGAATGCGGGTGTTCGCCGGAACGGCGACTCGGGGTTGAGGTGGTGGGAAAGGCTGGGCGCGGCAGGTTTAAGTGCGAACGGTTGAACCGCTCGACCGCGCTCTAAACGTTTGAATCTGAAGCCTGTCCGCTTCGAATGATGCCATTTGACGCGGGCAGGCTCTGGCGAAGCGGGGGCGATCGTCCCCGTCCACGATGGGTGACAGATCATGAGCGCGCGCGCGGGGCGCTTCGCCGATCCGCTGAGTCGGCCCTTGAAATACGGTGTCCTCGACCGACTGCTCGGTCACGCGGTCCGTCAGGCCAAATATCGCGTTCGCGACGCGTTCGACGAAGCGATGAGCCCCTTTGGCCTGACCACCCAGAGGTTCACCGCCCTGATGCTGATCGCCGAGAACCCCGGCCTGACCCAGGCGGACATCGCCAAGGTCATGGGCATCGCGCGTTCGGGCGCCGCGGCGATCGTCGTCGCCCTGGAGGAACGAGACCTCGTCGAGCGCGCGCCCTCCGCCGACGCCCGCGCGTTCGCGCTGGCCCTGTCTCCGCACGGCCGAGAAGCGCTGCCCGACCTGGTGGCGCGCGTCGAGGCGCACGAGCGATCGCTGTCTCGCAACCTCTCCCCCCAAGAGGTCGAGACCCTGAAAGCCCTCCTGGCCCGGATCGGCGGGTAGAGCCTCGCGCGGAAAAGCGGGCGCCGATTTCCCATATCGCTTTACGGGAGGCGGGTTGAACGACTGCAAAGCCGTCTCCATCGGACCAGAGGCGCCGCCAATTCCGTCGCCGGCGGTTCGCTGTGTTGGAGGCCCCGCTCGGCGAATGATCGAGGTTGCGTAAAAACCCGCGAAGGTTCGCGCCGCGACCGGTTGGTTCCAGAGGGCGCCGCGTTGAGCGCCAGGCCCGGATCGCCGCCATCAGCGGCTGGGTAACCCGTCCGGTGGAGGTCTCCCAAACCCTTACGTCAAAAGGCCTCGCCCTAGAACCATCTCTTAAGGTTGGCGGTGCAATTTATGGTTACGCTTTGCTCTGGAAGCGCCAGGGCGTGTCCGCTGAGAACAGGCCAAAATGCCCGCCCTGATCCATGGTCGCTTTGAGTCTCGCGCTCGCCTGGCGCCGGATGCCGTCGCCCTGTCCGCCGAAGGCGGAGACATCACCTACGGCGTCCTGGAGGCGGTATCTCGCGCATTGGCCGCGCGCCTTTCGCCAGGGCGCGTCACGGGCATCTTGGCCGAGCGAGGGCCGCGCATGGTCCTGGCCATGCTGGCCTGCGCCCGCGCTGGCGCGCCATTCGTGGTTCTCGACCTGGCCTACCCGCTGCCGCGGCTGCGCCGCATGTTGGAGATCTGTCGGCCAAGTTTGCTGCTTGAGGCGGGGCCGGCGCCGGAAGGGCTTTCGGATCTGCCCCGCCTTTCGGTGTCTTTCGAAGCGAACGAGGCCTCGGATGCGCCCCTGGGCCCCGTCGATCCCGACGCGCCGGCTTATCTTCTCTTCACCTCCGGCAGCACGGGCGAGCCCAAGTGCGTGGCCGTCTCGCACCACCCGTTGGTCAACTTCGTCGCCTGGCAGGCGCGAACCTTCGGCCTGGACGTCCAGGACCGTTTCACCTTGCTCTCGGGTTTGGGGCACGATCCCGTGCTGCGCGACGTCTTCACGCCGCTGAGCCTAGGCGCGCGACTGTTGATTCCGTCGCAAGCGGTGTTGACCTCGCCTGGGTCGCTGCCAGCGTGGTTTAGCCGGGCCCGGCCGACCGTGGCACACATGACGCCCCCTTTGGGTCAGCTTTTGATCGCCGGTCGCGACCGCGTGGCTCTGCCGGATCTGCGCTATGTCTTCTGGGGCGGTGACGTTCTGCGCCGCGGCTTGGTCGACGCCGTGGCCGCGCGCGCCCCGAACTGCGAAAGCGTCAATTTCTACGGCGCCACGGAGACTCCTCAGGCGGCCACCTTCCATCGTGTTCCGGCCGTTGGCGACGGTGAAGAGCGTTTGCCGATCGGGCGCGGCATCGACGGATTCGAGGTCTTGGCGCCGGACGCCGCGCCTGGTCCGATCGTCATTCGCTCGTCGTTTCTGACGCTGGGCCCGGTTGTCGAGGGACGGCTGCCCGCGCCGACGCCGCCGCGACTTCAGGACTACCCCACGGGCGATCTTGGCATGCGGCGCCCCGACGGCGCGGTGACAATCCACGGACGCCAGGACGACCAAGTCAAGATCCGGGGCTACCGGGTCGAGATGGCCGAAGTCACCGCGCGCGCTCTTGCCGCGCCCTATATCGCGCAGGCTATCACGCTCAATATCGGAACCGACGAGGCGCCGCGTCTAGGGCTGTTCGTCCAGCCGCTGAACGCCGAATTGACATTGGATCACTCCGCCGTTCGCGCGCGTCTGGCGGCGGCGCTGCCGGACTATATGGTGCCTGAAAGCGTCATGACCCTGCCGGCCTTGCCGCTTTTGCCGAACGGCAAGATCGATCGTCAGGCCTTGATCGCGCTGGTCCCGGATTGTCCGAACGCGTCGAGCGTTCGCGCCGCGAGAACCCCTGTGGAGAAGGCCCTCGTCGCCGAATGGAGCGATCTATTCGGCCGCCCCGTTGGCCTGGACGATAGTTTCGCTTCGCTCGGCGGGGACAGCCTGTCCTATGTCACCGCGTTTCTTTCGCTGGAGGAGATCCTCGGCGAGACGCCCGAAGGCTGGACCTCCATGAGTCTGGCTACCCTCGCGGCCCGCGCCGATGGCGAACCCGCCAAGAAGGGGCGTCTTGCCTGGATCGAGAGCCCTATCTTGCTGCGGGCCGTAGCGATTTGCGCCGTGGTCGCCAGCCACTTCCAGCTGATTTTCACGGGCGGCAGCGCCACCAGCGCGCTGCTTTTTGTCTCGGGCTACATCTTCGGCGGCTTGCAGTTGAACGAAATGGAGCACCAAAGATCGCTGAAGCCCCTGTGGCGCCTGCTCAAGGGGCTACTTCCGCCGCTGTTGGCCTATGAGCTCGCCAATACGGCGCTGAAGCTCCTTACCCACCAGCCGATCCGTCTGTCGGGCCTACTGCTCTACACCGACCTTCTGGATTATCGCGGGCTGCCCGCCGAGGGGCCCAACGCCTATGGCGGCCATGACGCCGTCATGTGGTATGTCCATTGTATCTTCCACGTCATCCTGCTGTACGGCGCGTCGTTCTGGCTGCTGGACCGCGTGTTCAAGATCGCGCGGCCCGCCTTGATGACGGCGCTGGTCCTGCTGGCGGTTGGTCTCCTGGGACGTTTTGTTCTCCCGTTCGCCTTCGTGCCTGACTTTGGTCGCGCCCCGCTGGACATGATGTCGGTGTTCAAGCACTCGCCGACCACCCATATGGCCACCTTCGCCTTGGCGGCCTTGGCGGGGTTCCTGAGGGGGCGTGGCCGGGTCGCCTTGACGATCGCCGCCGCGCTCTACGCTTGGGCGAGTTCGCCTTTCTATACGATTGGCGACGCGGCCGTGCTGGCTCCGATCGCGGCGCTGATATTGTTCGTCCCCAAAGCGCCTTGGCCGCGCCTGCTGTCCAAACCCGTCTATATGATCGCCGGGGCTTCGTTGTTCATCTATCTGCTGCACTTCAAGGTGCTTGGCGCCTGGACGCGCCTGACCAACGCGTCCCTGGTCTTCGCCTGGATCGCGGCGGTGGTCGTTGGCGTTGTCGCCTGGCGGTGTTGGACGCTCGCGCTCCAGCAGGCCCCGTTGCTATGGGCGAGGCTCAAGCGGGTGATTTCTCGCCCGTTGAAACCCGCGACGGTTGCTTCTTAACCAGCCGTTCCGGCAATCATAGGTCCCGTGGAGATCGGTTTCGCCGGCGGTGTCCGGCGCCGCCCCGGAAGACGGCGCCGCGCTTTCAGGCGGTGACGTCCTGAGCAGCGCTGGGCCGCGCGGACCCACGCGCAGGGTGTTCTGGTCGTCGGCGACGGGAACGCCTTGTTGGGTGGTCAAGACCTGGCCGCCGTCCGGGGGCGTTTGATGCAGTTCCCCGGCCTGGCCGATTTCCGTCGGAAATTCGGCCGCGTTCGAGGGCGCGCCTGTGTCCTTGCCGATCGCCTTGGGCATGCTGACTCCGTGGATTGCGAGGGTTTGCCCCCGAGGGGGGCCTAAGTCTCAATCCCGGGACGCGCGGTGCGTTTCGGTAAGCATCAAAGGTTGGTCGGGAGCGCGGAGGTCAGGCGGCGATCTCGCCTTCTTCGCCTGGACTTAGGCCGAGCCGCTCCCGCAGCGCCGCCGCGCCCTCGGCGGTCAGCCGCACCGCGCGGCCCTTGGTCTCCAAGGCCAGCCAGCCGCGCGCGGTCATGGCCTCCAGCAGTTTCACGCCCAGCGGTCCGGCCAGGTGATGGCGACGCTCCGTCCAGTCTAGGCACTGCCGCGCCACGCCGCGCGGGGACCGCAGGGCGTCGACCTCGACGCCCAGATCCTCGAACCAGCGGCGCCCCTCGGGCGTGACGTCGTAGAGCTTTTCGGCCGCCGGGCGGATCAGGTCCTTGCCGACCAGCGCCTCGCAGACCTTCACGCCCAGGCGGCCGGCCAGGTGGCCATAACAGCAGCGGGCGTCGCGCAGGGCGCGGGCCTTGGGCGACCGGGGGATCTCCAGCGAGCGCACAGGCGCCGCCAGCACCGACAGGGCCTCGATGGCGTGGGCGACCTCGGCGCTAGCGAGGCGGTAGTAACGATGCCGGCCCTCGCGCTCGACCTTCAGCAGGCCGCCGTCGACCAGCTTGGTCAGGTGATTGCTGGCCGCCTGGGCCGTGACGCCGGCGGCCCAGGCGAGGGCGCTGGCGGGCTGGGCGCGACCGTCCTGCAAGGCCTGCAGCATGGCGGCGCGGGTCGGGTCGCCGATCAGGGCGGCTGGCGAGGCTATGTTGGCGTCCATATCGGCATCATAGGCCCATCGCCGGGCGAATGGTTCATCGGCGCGTGTAGCATCGCGGCGGCGGTTCGGAGCAAGAGAAGGGCCATGAGCAAGACCCGCCTGCCCTGGATCGCCGCCGCCGCCAGCTTCGGCTTCTTCGTCACCCAGCTGGACGTGACCATCGTCAATGTCGCGCTGGACGCCATCGGCAAGGCGTTCGACGCCCCGACGGCGCAGCTGCAGTGGGTCGTTGACGCCTACATCCTCGCCCTGGCGGCTATGCTGCTGTCGGCCGGCGCGGTCGCTGACCGGGCGGGACCCCGCCGGACGTTTGTGGCCGGCCTGCTGCTGTTCGGCGTGGCCTCGGCGGCTTGCGGCCTAGCCGCGAGCCCGCTGATGCTCATCCTGTCCCGCGTGGCCCAGGGCGCGGCGGGGGCGCTGCTGATCCCGCCGTCGCTGGCCCTGATCGCCCACGCCGCTCATGGAGACGACCGCAAGCGCGCCTCGGCCGTGGGCTGGTGGACCGCCGCTGGCGGCGTGTCGATCGCCGCCGGCCCGGTGCTGGGCGGGCTGCTGGTCGAGACCCTGGGCTGGCGCTGGGTGTTCTTCGTCAACCTGCCGGTCTGCGTGATCGGCGCGGTCCTGACTCTGCTGGTCGCGCCGCCGACGCCGGCCAAGCCGAAGGTCCCGTTCGACATTCCGGGCCAGGCGATGGCGGTGGCCGCCGTCTCGCTGCTGGTCGGCGGACTGATCGAAGGCGGACATCGAGGCTGGGGCGGCGCGCCGCTGCTGGCCCTGATCGCGGGCGTGGTCCTGACTGGCGCCTTCGCGCTCTTCGAGCGGCGCGCGGAGCATCCGGCCATGCCGCTGGGCGCCTTCCGCGAGCGCCCGGCCTGGACGGCCGTCGTGGTCGGCTCGGCGCTGAACTTCACCTATTACGGCCTGATCTTCGTGCTGGGGCTCTTCATGTTGCGCGCCCTGCGCTGGAGCCCCTCGCGGGCGGGCCTGGCCTTCCTGCCGCTGACGGCGACCTTCATCGTCTCGAACCTGGCCAGTGGCGGGCTGGTGGCCCGTTTCGGCGCGCGGGCGGTGACGACGGCGGGTGTGCTGATCGCGGCCTGCGGCTACGTCCTGACGGCGCGGCTGGGCGCGGGGAGCGGCCTGGCCGAGATGCTGCCCGGCTTCGCCTTGATCCCCGGCGGCATGGGCCTGGCCATCCCGGCGCTGACCAGCGGACTCCTGGCCAGCGTCGACAAGCACGACGCCGGCGCCGCCTCGGGCGCCCTTAACGCCTGCCGCCAGGTGGGCGGGGCCGCGGGGGTGGCCATCTTCGGCGCGCTGGCGGGGCGGGATGTGGTCTCCGGCCTCCACGCCTCGGGCCTGGGCGCGGCGGCGCTGCTGGTCGGCGCGGCCTTCATTTCGGCTGGCATGCCGCGCTTTCTCCGACCGGCTAAAGCGGGCTGAGCAAGGACGCCGCGGGAGGAGGGGGGCGGAGCACGCGCTATTCGTTGCGCGCCTAAACTGGAAATCCTGACTCTTTTGAGACGTTCGGAGGGTCCATTTCCCAGTCAACAGGATCAGAGCGGGCTATGCGAGGAGCGGCGCGGCGGGGGTCCGTCGCGCGTCGTCTCCAGCCTCGCCAGCAGCCTGTTGTAGGTCGATTGGCGTATGGGCCGACCGTCGCGTAGCGAGCGCCACGTGGTCTCGCTGACTCCCAGCACCTCTTGAAGCCAGACCTTGGTTACCGCCGGAAGCGCCTTGCGGATGACGAGAACCTGCTCTTGGTCGACAAGCACCATGTTCATCTTTGATCTCCTTCGAACGACGCGTTGGTCCCTCGAACCGTCGGCGAGCGCGGCGCGTCGACGGAGGGCTGACTTACGGCTTCAGGGTGCGCGCGCGCATCGCGGCCGAGCCCTTCAGGGCCAAGTTGTCAGCGGCGGCGCCGACCCCGACTTGATAGGCGCCCTTGTCGAGCACCCACCGCTTGGCCTTTGGGTCGAAGCTGGCGAGCAGGCGGGGATCGGCGGTCAGGGTGACGCGGCGGGTCTCGCCT
>NZ_SZWJ01000134.1:0-8188 GCF_012184455.1 Caulobacter sp. SSI4214
TCTCTCGCGCCTGGCGTTGGAAGCCGACCTGCGCGGCGCCATCGGGCGCGGCGAGATCATGCCCTACTTCCAGCCCGTCGTGCGCCTGTCGACCGGCGCGCTGTCGGGCTTCGAGGCTCTGGCTCGCTGGATCCACCCGCGCCGGGGGATGCTGCCGCCGGACGAGTTCCTGCCGCTGATCGAGGAAATGGGCCTCATGAGCGAGCTGGGCGCGCACATGATGCACGCCGCCGCCAAGCAGTTGGCGACCTGGCGCGACAGCCATCCGGCCATGGGCGCCTTGACGGTCAGCGTCAATCTTTCGACCGGCGAGATCGACCGCCCTGGCCTGGTGGCCGACGTCGCCGAGACCCTGCGCGTCAACGGCCTGCCGCGCGGCGCCCTGAAGTTGGAAGTCACCGAAAGCGACATCATGCGCGACCCCGAGCGGGCCGCCGTGATCCTGAAGACCTTGCGCGAGGCCGGCGCGGGTCTGGCGCTGGACGACTTCGGCACCGGCTTCTCGTCGCTGTCGTATCTGACCCGCCTGCCGTTCGACACGCTGAAGATCGACCGCTATTTCGTCCGCACCATGGGCACGAACGCCGGGTCGGCCAAGATCGTCCGCTCGGTCGTCAAGCTGGGCCAGGATCTGGATCTGGAAGTGGTGGCCGAGGGCGTCGAGAACGCCGAGATGGCCCACGCCCTGCAGTCTCTGGGCTGCGACTACGGCCAGGGCTTCGGCTACGCGCCGGCCCTGTCGCCGCGGGAGGCCGAGGTCTATCTGAACGAGGCCTATGTCGACGGCGCCGCGCCAGTGAAGGCGCGGGGGTAGTCGGTTTAGATCCTCACGCCCGACCGGCGGTGGCGGACAAATGATCCGCCGTGATCCCCAGCTTGGCCAGCGCCCGGGTCCACTTGTGCGCGTGATCCTCGTCGAACAACAGACCTTCGTCGGCGTCGCAGATCAGCCAGACATTGTCGCGCAGTTCCTGCTCCAGCTGGCCGGGACCCCAGCCGGCGTAGCCCAGGGCCAGGATCGATCGGCGCGGGCGGCGGGTCTGGCTGGCCATGGCGTCCAGCACGTCGCGGGTGGCGGTCAGGCCCAGGCCCTCGGCGATGGGCAAGGTCGAGTCCGGCGAGTTGAAGTCGTCGGTGTGCAGGACGAAGCCCCGCTCGCGCTCGAGCGGCCCGCCCAGCAGGACGAGGTCGCGCGGCGCCTCGATCTCGGACTTCACGCCCAGGCGTTCTAGAAGTTCGAACACCGTCAGGCCCTCGACGGGGCGGTTCACCGCCAGGCCCACGGCCTGTTCCTCGTCGTGGGCGCACAGGTAGAGCACCGTGCGCTCGAAGCGCTCGTCCTCGATGCCGGGCATCGCCACCAGGAGCCGCCCGGTCAGGAATTCATGCTCGGAGTCTTCGATCATGCTGGCCATGAGCGGAGCATTGGCTCGGAAGGAGACGGTTTCAAGTCGTAGGCTTCGTGAAAGCGCGCTTGGCGACCGCTTCGGCGAGGGATATCGAAGGCGCGGTACTCACCCCCGAGACGAGGAATACGGCCCCATGGCGATCCAGGTTGGCGACACGCTGCCCGCGGCGACTTTCATGACCAGCACGGCCGAGGGGCCGGCGCCGCTCACCACCGACGACATCTTCAAGGGCAAGACCGTCGCCCTGTTCGCCGTTCCCGGCGCCTTCACCCCGACCTGCTCGGCCAAGCACCTGCCGGGCTTCAAGGACCACGCGGCCGACCTGAAGGCCAAGGGCGTGGACACGATCGCCTGCGTCTCGGTCAACGACGTCTTCGTGATGAAGGCCTGGGGCAAGGACCAAGGCATCGACGGCGAGGTCCTGCTGCTGGCCGACGGCAATGGCGACTTCACCCGCGCCATCGGCCTCGACTTCGACGGCAGCAAGTTCGGCATGGGTCCGCGTTCGCAGCGCTATTCGCTGATCGCCAAGGACGGCGTCGTGACCCAGCTGCACGTCGAGGAAGCGGGCCAGTTCAAGGTCTCGTCCGCTGAGTACCTGCTGGAGCAGCTGTAGGCTCCAGGCCTGGCGTCCGTTCCTCGCCGCGCGCGGCAGAGCGGACGCCGCTCCTATTTCCCGGCCACCGCTTCGCGCAGGCCCTGGATCCGGCCGTTCAATGCTTCCAGCGCCGCGCCGTCCATGCCCGAGCGCTCCAATAGCAGGTCGCCTAGACAGCCCGACCGCTCGAGCAGCGCGCGACCCGCCGGGGTCATCCACACCTCAACCCGACGCTCGTCCTCCGAGCTTCGCCGCCGCTCGACCAGACCGGCGGCTTCCAGGCGTTTGACCAGGGGCGTGACGGTGCTGGATTCCAGGTCCAGCCGCGCGGCGACGCCGCCGATGGTCGCGCCATCGGTCTCGCCCAGCGCGCTCAGCACCAGATATTGCGGATAGGTCAGGCCAAGCTCGTCGAGCAGCGGCTTGTAGGCCCGGGTGATCGCCATGCTCGTGGCGTAGAGGGTGAAGCAGATCTGCTGATCCAGCGGGCGCATCGGCGGCGTCTCCGTTCGCGTACTGACCCGCCCTTACCACGAAAAATGATATCGCGATAAGAATCTTCTGGACTCTGGCTCAGGTTGGAATTAGCCATATCATTATCGCGATAACGAATATCGCGGAAACGAAAAGAGGGATCACCATGAGCCAGTCGAACCAAGCTTCCCGCCGCGGGCTGATGACCGCTGGTCTCGGCCTCGCCGCCGCGGCCGCCGCCGCGCCCCTGGCCGCCGCAGCCAAGCCGCACGCCGCCCATCGCGCCCAGAGCGGTTTCGTCACCACGAAGGACGGCGTCCAAATCTTCTATAAGGACTGGGGCCCCAAGGACGCCCAGCCGATCGTGTTCCACCACGGCTGGCCGCTCAGCGCCGACGACTGGGACGCCCAGATGATGTTCTTCCTGCTGAAGGGCTACCGCGTCATCGCCCATGATCGTCGCGGCCATGGCCGCTCGACCCAGACCGACACCGGCAACGAGATGGACACCTACGCCGCCGACGTCATCGCCTTGGCCGATCACCTGGACCTGAAGAACGCGTTCCACGTCGGCCACTCGACCGGCGGCGGCGAGGCGATCCACTACGCCGCGCGCGCCAAGCCCGGCCGCGTCGGCAAGGTCGTGCTGATCGGCGCGGTGCCGCCGATCATGCTGAAGACTCCGGCCAATCCGGGCGGCCTGCCGATCGAAGTGTTTGACGGCTTCCGCGCCGCCCTCCTCGCCAACCGCGCCCAGTTTTTCCGCGACGTTCCGGCCGGTCCGTTCTACGGCTTCAACCGTCCCGGCGCGAAGGTCAGCCAGGGCCTTGTCGACAACTGGTGGCGCCAAGGCATGATGGGCGGGGCCAAGGCCCATTACGACTGCATCAAGGCCTTCTCGGAAACCGACTTCACCGCCGACCTCAAGAAGGTCGACCTGCCGGTCCTCATCATGCACGGCGAGGACGACCAGATCGTCCCGATCGCCGACAGCGCCCGCCTGGCCATCAAGCTGGTCAAGAACGGCACGCTGAAGACCTATCCGGGTCTGCCCCACGGCATGGCCTCGACCCATCCCGAGGTGATCAACGCCGACTTGCTGGCGTTCTTCAAGTCGTAGGTCTCGCCAACCCGCTCGCCATCCCGCGCCTTGTTGTCCAGGGCGGGGGATGGCGGCTCAGCGGTCTTTGTCCAGCTTTAGCAGCTTGACCACGTTGTCATGCAGCAACGAGCTTCTCCTCGGCGGCCCTCACGCCCAGGGCGCGGACCGCCTTCAAGGTTTCGTCGGCCGAGTACCTGCTGGAACAGCTGTAAGCGGCGTTTGGTCGCACGCGGAAAGGGCGGCCCGACGAACGCCGGGGCCGCCTTTTTTGTGGCGCAATATCAGAAACGATGAGTTTCGATCATTTCCATTTCGTATCCTCGGAGATGGGCGCATCTTTCTCTTGTCAGCGGCGAGAACGGTCTCGCGGCCAGCCAGACAAGGGACTCGAGGGACATGAGCAGCGGTTTCATCACCACCACCGACGGCGCCGAAATCTTCTACAAGGACTGGGGTTCCAAGGACGCCCAGCCGGTCGTCTTCCATCACGGCTGGCCGCTGTCGGCCGACGACTGGGACGCCCAGATGATATTCTTCCTGGGCCAGGGCTATCGCGTCATCGCCTTCGACCGTCGCGGCCATGGCCGCTCCACCCAGACCGACACCGGCAACGAGATGGACACCTACGCCGCCGACACCGCGGCCCTGGTCGAGGCTCTGGACCTGAAGAACGCCATCCATGTGGGCCACTCCACCGGCGGCGGCGTGGTCGCCCGCTATGTGGCCCGCTTCGGCGGTAATGGCCGCGTCGCCAAGGCCGTGCTGATCGGGGCCGTGCCGCCGATCATGGTCAAGACCGAAAGCAACCCCGGCGGTCTGCCGATCGAGGTGTTCGACGGCTTCCGCGCCGCCTTGCTGGCCAATCGCGCCCAGTTCTTCCGTGATATCCCCGAGGGTCCGTTCTTCGGCTTCAACCGTCCGGGCGCCAAGGTCAGCCAGGGCCTGATCGACAACTGGTGGCGTCAGGGCATGATGGGCGGCGCCAAGGCCCACTATGACAGCATCAAGGCCTTCTCGGAGACCGACTTCACCGAAGACTTGAAGGCGATCGACGCGCCGGTGCTCATCCTGCACGGCGAGGACGACCAGATCGTGCCGATCGCCGACAGCGCCCATCTGGCCATCAAGCTGGTCAAGAACGGCACGCTGAAGACCTATCCGGGCCTGCCGCACGGCATGGCGACGACCCATCCCGAGGTGATCAACGCCGACCTGCTGGCGTTCTTCAAGGCGTAGGTTTCACACAATTACACCGTCATCCCGCGCTTTATGCGCGGGACCCATGGTTCAGCTTTCACGTGAGAGCCTGATCCCGCTCCGCACCTACGGCGGAGATATGGGTCCCGCGCATAAAGCGCGGGATGACGGTGTTTATTTGGGTTGGAATTAAGCCCCGAGCACGTCTGGCGTCATCGCCTCGAAGTCCGCGCCGCCGATCATGACGCCCGCCGCCGCGCCCGGGACCTGGGCCAGGACGCTTTCGGCGAACACGCGGGCCAGGGCGCGCTTGCTCTCGGCCCAGGCGGCGTCCGCCTCGCCCGAGGCCGCCAGGGCGCCCTTGGCCAGCATCCAACCGCCGACCACGTCGCCGAGCAGTTTCAGATAGGCGGTGGCGCCCGAAAGCGCGTCGGGCATGGACTTGGCGCGGCGCTCGATCAGCCAGGCCGTGGCGCTGGCCGCCGCGTCGAGGGCGGCCGAAAGGCGCAGGCCGACGGCCTTGAGGTCCGAGGCGTTCAGGGCGTCGATGGTCTCGCGGATGTCGTCCATCAGGTCGGCGACGGCCTGACCCTCTCCCATGGAGAGTTTGCGGCCGATCAGGTCAATGGCCTGGATGCCGTTGGTGCCTTCGTAGATCGGCGCGATGCGGGCGTCGCGGTAGTGCTGGGCCGCGCCGGTCTCCTCGATGAAGCCCATGCCGCCGTGGATCTGGACGCCCTGCGAGGCCGCCCAGACGCCGACGTCGGTCGACCAGGCCTTGGCGATCGGGGTCAGCAGTTCCTCGCGCAGCTTGGCCGCCGTCCGGGCCGCGTCATCGGTCGACGCGCGGGCCAGGTCGGCGGCGACGGCGGTCGACAGGCAGATGCCGCGCGCGGCCTCGATATGGGCCTTCATCAAGACCAGCGAGCGCCGCACGTCCGGATGATCGAACAGGCGCGAGGGATAGGCGCCGGTCCAGGCCGAGCGGCCCTGGGCGCGGTCCTGCGAGAAAGCCAGCGCCTGCTGGTACGCGCGCTCGGCGATGGCGACGCCTTGCGTGCCGACCTGCAGGCGCGCGGCGTTCATCATCGTGAACATGTTGGGCAGCCCTTGACCCAGACCCCCGACCAGCTCGGCCTTGGCGCCTTCGAACAGCATCACGCAGGTGGGCGAGCCGTGAATGCCTAGCTTGTGCTCCAGCCCGCCGACCCGCAGGGCGTTGCGCTCGCCCAGCGACCCATCGGCGTTGACCAGCACCTTGGGCGCCAGAAACAGCGAGATGCCCTTGACCCCGGGGGGCGCGTCCGGCGTGCGAGCCAGCACCAGGTGGACGATGTTATCGGCCGCGTCGTGATCGCCCCAGGTGATGTAGATCTTCTGGCCGCTGATCTTCCAGCCGCCGTCGCCGTCCGGGGTGGCGATCGTGGTCAGGGCCGCGAGATCCGAACCGGCCTGCGGCTCGGTCAGGTTCATCGTGCCGGTCCACTCGCCGGAGACCAGCCTGGGCAGATAGGTCGCCTTCTGGCTCTCGGAGCCGTGGTGCTCCAGCGCCTCGATCGCGCCCAGGCTCAGCATCGGGCACAGGCCGAAGGCCATGTTGGCGGCCTGAACCATCTCGAGCACCGCCACCTCAAGCGTCTTGGGAAGGCCCTGACCGCCATGCTCGGTTGGCGCGGCCAGGCTGGTCCAGCCGCCTTGCGCGAACTGCTGATAGGCGTCGGCGAAGCCGGGCGCGCAGCGGACCACGCCGTTTTCCAGCTTGGCGCCGACCAGGTCGCCCTGGCGGTTCAGCGGGGCCAGCACGTCCGAGGCGAAGGCGCCGGCCGCCTCCAGCACCGCCGCCACGGTGTCCGCGTCGGCCTCCGGGAAGGCGTCGGCCAGCCGGTCGAAGCCGGCGGCGTGGCGCAGCGAGAAGGCGAGGTCACGGACGGGCGCGCGGTAGGTCATGGCCGAAAGCTCCAGAATTTCGGTCCCCTCTTTAGGCGGGGTGACGCGGCGTCACCAAGCCGCGCGCATGTTTATGCGGAAAATCACGGGTTCGTGATAAGCGCTCCCTTCAACTCCATGGTGGAGTTCCTAAGTCGGGGATCCGTAACCGGTGCTGTTCTAATTTTCGGAGCCCACGATGTATCGTCCTCTCGCCTACGCCGCCCTCGCCGCGGCCCTGCTGACCGCGCCGGCCGCCTACGCCGCGCCGTCGACCGATCCGGCCAAGATGCCGGCCGGCCACTATGTCCTCGACAAGACCCACGCGTCCCTGACCGCCAAGCTCAAGCACATGGGCCTGTCGAACTACACGCTGCGCTTCACCAAGCTGGACGCCGACTACACCTATGATCCGGCCCAGCCGGCGGCCGCCAAGCTGAGCGTCACGGTCGATCCGGCCTCGCTCGACACCTCGACCGGCGCCGACGAGTTCGGCCTGAAGTTCAACAAGGAACTGATCGGCGACGGCTGGCTGGAAGCCAACAAGTACCCGACCATCACCTTCGTCTCGACCGCCATCAATGTCGGCGACGGCCAGCATGGCAAGGTGACCGGCGACCTGACGTTCCACGGCGTGACCAAGCCGGTCGTGCTGGACGTGACCTTCAACGGTTCGGGTCCGGGCATGAACCCGCTGCAAACGCGCGCCGGCTTCTCGGCCGTGACGACGATCAAACGCTCGGACTTCGGCGTGAGCAAATATGTCCCGCTGGTCGGCGACGACGTCACCTTGAACATCGAAGTCGAGTTCCAGAAGAAGTAATCTGTTCGAGACTCGGGGATCTGGGAGACACGCATGGCCGCGAGCCGGACGCGTTACACGACGGTGGCGATCGTCATTCACTGGCTGATCGCCGCGGCCATCGTCTTCCAGATCATCCTGGGCTGGCGGATGGGCGACGGGCCCAAGGGGTCGCCCACGACCTTCGCCCTCTTCCAGCTGCACAAGTCTATCGGCATCACCATCCTGCTGCTGAGCCTGGCGCGCCTGGCCTGGCGGCTGTTCAACAAGCCGCCGGCGGCCCCCGAGGGGCAGCCGAAGTGGGAACGGATCGCCTCCAAGGTCGTCCATATCGGCTTCTACGTGATCATGATCGGCCTGCCGCTGACGGGCTGGATCCTGGTCTCGGCCAGCCGCGTGGCGATCCCGACCCTGCTTTACGGGGTCATTCCCTGGCCGCATGTGCCGGGCATTCCCGAACTGGCCGCCGGCCCCAAGCACGTCTGGCATGAGATCGGCGAACTGGGCCACGGCGTGCTGGTCAAGCTGACCTACGTTCTTCTGGCCCTGCACCTGGGCGCGGTCGCCAAGCATCAGATCCTCGACAAGGACGAGGTGTTCGGAAACATGGCGCCCGGCGCCAAGCCCGGCTGGAAGGAGCCTCGCGCCTGGCTAGCCGCCGCCGGCTTCGCCGCCGTGGT
>NZ_SZWJ01000135.1:0-7453 GCF_012184455.1 Caulobacter sp. SSI4214
AGCGCGAGGCCTGCGAGGAACGGCTCGGCGCGGTCGCCGCCAACGGCCCCCGCTACGCCGCGCCGATGGATCCGGAGAAGCGGGCCTATTACGACGAGCTCGCCGCGGCCGGACCGTCCAGCCGATCCCAGGCCAGCGCCAGGGCCGGCGGCGCGAGCCCTGGCGCCTTGCAGGTCCTGAAATGCTCGGTGACCTTCGGAGCCGGCGCGAAGGAGAAGGACCGCCAGGGCATGGTGCGCCTGGGCAAGACCCCTTGCTACATCCCGCTGCAAGGCAGCTTCTTCACGCCCGAGGCCGGCGTCCACAAGCGGTAGTGACCGTGTCGCCTCGGCGGCCTAGTAAGGAGCGCACGGTCGGAGTTTTCTTTATGAGCCCCAACGTCGCCCTGATTGGCCCCGGCGCCATCGGCGGAACCCTTGCGGCTTGGTTGGCCCAGCGGGGGGACCTGGACCTGACCGTCTGCGCGCGTACCCCGTTTGAGACCCTGACCGTCGAAACCCCCGATGGGGAGATTACGGCCCGGCCGCGCATCGCGACCTCGCCGCGGGGCCTGTCGCCGGTCGATTGGGTGCTCGTGGCGACGAAGGCCTATGACGATGCCGGCGCCGCGCCCTGGCTGGCCGCGCTGGTGGGACCACGGACGCGCGTGGCGGTGATCCGCAACGGCGTCGAGCACCGCGAAGCGTTCGCCGGCCGGGTCGACGCCGCCAATCTCCTGCCGGTGATCGTCGACTTCCCGGCCGAACGGTCCGCGCCCGGCGTGTTCCGCCAGCGACGCTACGGCTGGATCCGGGTTCCCGAGGGCGAGGCGGGCAAGGCCTTCGCCGCGTTGTTCGCCGGCTGTCCCATCGACGTGGGGACGACGGACGACTTCGTGTCGGTCGCTTGGCGCAAGCTGGCGCTGAACGCGGCTGGGGCGGTCAACGCCATGACGCTGAAGCCCTCGGGCGTCGCCCACGATCCTGGCGCGGCCCAGGTGATGAAGGCCCTGGTCGCGGAGTGCGTGGCGGTGGGGCGGGCCGAGGGCGCGACCCTGGCCGATGACCTCGGCGATCAGGTCGTGAACGGCTATCGCGCCGGGCCCTCTGACTTGGTCAACTCACTGCTGGCCGATCGTCAGGCGGGCCGGCCGATGGAATTGGACGCCCGCAACGGCGTCATTGTCCGCAGGGGCGCGGCGCACGGCATCCCGACGCCGGCCAATGCGATGATCGTGGCCTTGCTGAACGCGGCGGCGGGCTGAGCCCTACGGCTGGTACTTCTTCGGGATCGCCTTGATCTCGTCGGGCGTCAGCTTGGTGATCGCCTTGGCGCGGATCGGGACGGCGAAGCCCATGCCGTCCGAGACCCGCAGGTCCAGGTCCAGCGGCTGGCAAATGCTGTCGCTGCCGCGCACCACCGAGACGAGGTGGCTGCCCGGCCAGGTCAGCTGGTTGGAGCCCCAGGCCAGGTCGACGCGATAGACGTCCCGGCCGCGCACCTTCATGTAGAGGGTGTTCTTGTCCGGGGCGGTCCAGCCGCGCCAGTCGGACAGGTAGAAGCATTGGCGGACGGGCTTGGCCGGCGCCGGAGCGGCGTCCTGGGCCGAGGCGGCCAGACCCGAGAGGCCCGCGATGGCGAGCCCGATCAGCGCGGCGCGCGCGGAGTGGGTGATCTTGCTCATGACACGTCGTCCTTCAAAGCCCCCAACGCTTGAGATTGGCCTTGGGCGAGGCGGAGTCAAGCGCGCGGCGTACAGAAAGAACTATACACGAAAACGGCCCGCCCCTCGACGGAAAGGCGGGCCGTTGGCGGCGTATCCCAAGACCGGGTGTCAGGCCTTGGCGGGCTCGGCCGGAGCTGGGTCCAGCTCGCCTTCCCACTTGGCGACCACGGCGGCGGCGACGCTGTTGCCGACGACGTTGGTGGCGCTGCGGCCCATGTCCAGCAGGTGGTCGACGCCGAGCACCAGCGCGATCCAGCCCTCAGGCAGGCCGAAATAGGTCAGGGTGGCCATGATCACCACCAGCGAGGCGCGCGGCACGCCGGCCATGCCCTTGGACGTGACCATCAGCAGCAGCAGCATCGAGGCCTGTTGCTCGACGGTCAGGTGGACGCCGTGCACCGCCGTGATGAACAGGGTGGCGAAGGTGCAGTACATCATCGAGCCGTCGAGATTGAACGAGTATCCCAGCGGCAGGACGAAGCTGACGATCTTGCGGCGCACGCCCAGGGTGGGCAGGCCATCCAGCAGGCGCGGATAGGCCGCTTCGGAGCTGGCGGTCGAGAAGGCCAGCAGGGCCGGCGTGCGGATGAAGCCGAACAGCGGGATGGCGCGGCGTCCGAGGAAGGCCAGGGCGGCCAGGAACAGCAGCAGCCACAGCGTGCCCAGGCCCGCGTAGAAGGCGCCGATGAACTTGGCGTAGACGCCGATGATCGACAGGCCTTCCTTGGCGACGGTGTTGGCCAGGGCGCCGAAGATGGCCAGCGGGGCCAGCGACATCACGAAGCCCGTGACCTTCAGCATGATCGAGGCGGCCTGCTCGGTCACCTGCATGACGGCCGGGGCCTTGTTGTCCAGGGTGGCGACGGCGGTGCCGACGAACACCGAGAAGACGACGATCTGCAGGATCTCGTTCTTGGCCATCGCCTCGAACAGCGAGGCCGGGATCAGGTGGTCGATGAAGCTCTTGATCGTGAAGGCGCCCTCGGCCGATGGCGGCGCGCCGGCCCCGGCGGCTTCTTTCAGGACGACGCCGTGGGCCGGGTCCAGCAGATGGAACATGCCGATGCCGATCAGCAGCGACAGGATCGAGGCGACGATGAACCAGGAGAGGGCCTTGACGCCGACGCGCCCGACGGCGGCGGCGTCCTCCATGTGGGCGATGCCGGCCACCAGGGTGGTGAAGACCAGCGGCGCGATGATCATCTTGATCAGGCGCAGGAAGACATAGGGCAGCAGCGACGCCAACTCGGCCGCCTTCTTGGCGCCGGCCGCGTCGAGATACTGGTTGCACCCCCAACCGACCGCGACGCCCAGCACCATGGCCAGGACGATCAGAAAGGCGAAACGTTTATTCATGAATCCCCCTGGCGCCCTCTGCCGGGCGTCGACGGCGTACTGGTGGTCGGAAGGATCGACGCGCGACAGCGCCCGCGCCGCCATTCGCGCCTTCCTTGAGCATTTCCGCCCTTGTGGCGGACGAAAGCGGGTTCGTCCATGCCTGTTGAGGCGGCGACGCCGGGCCAGGGCGAGCCAGGCCGGCGAAATGGGCTCATAATTCCAGAGACGCGGGACCGCCGGACGCCCTCATCGGACACTAAGTAAGAAGTTTTTCTACTTCGTGGGGCCGGTGTCTCGCCAATGTCGTGAAACGTCGCTATAAGGCCCCATGTCAAACCAAGAAAAAGCAATCGCCGTCGTCGAACGGCTCAATGACGAATACGAACGCGCCGTCGGCGCTCTCCGCGACGCCCTCCGCGCCTATCTCGAAAACGGAACTCGGCCCGACCCGCAGGCGCGGTTCGACGGCAGCTTCGCCTATCCCGAGCTGAGGCTGACCTACGATCCCGAGGCCCTGCCGCCCAAGCTGGCCCGGTCCTACGCCCGCGTCAGCCGGCCCGGCGTCTACGCCACCACCGTCACCAAGCCGGCCCAGTTCAAGGACTATCTGGTCGAGCAGCTGACCCTGCTGATGGACGACTTCGACGTCGAGATCGAGATCGAGCGCTCGCGGCAGGAAATCCCCTATCCCTACGTGCTGGACGCCTCGATCGACCTGAACCAGGCCGACGTCCGCAGCGAGGATATCGCCCGCTTCTTCCCGACCACGGACCTGGCCTTCATCGGCGACGAGATCGCCGACGGCGTCTGGAGCCCGGCGCTTGAGGAGACCCATCCGCTGTCGCTGTTCGACGGCCTGCGCACCGACTTCTCGCTGGCCCGTCTGAAGCACTACACCGGCGCGCCGGCCGAGGACGTGCAGCAGTTCATTCTGTTCACGAACTATCATCGCTATGTCGACGAGTTCGTGCGCTGGGGCATCGAGCAGCTGAAGGCGGACGGCAGCCCCTACACGGCCCTGTCCTGCTCGGGCGGCCTGACGATCACCGCCAACACGGCCAATCCGGAGCTGGCGGTGGCCGAGTCGACCTGGCGCAAGCACCAGATGCCGGCCTACCACCTGATGGCCCCGGGCGGCGCGGGCGTGACCCTGGTCAATATCGGCGTCGGTCCGTCCAACGCCAAGACGATCTGCGATCACCTGGCGGTGCTGCGGCCGCAGGCCTGGCTGATGATCGGCCACTGCGGCGGCCTGCGCGACACCCAGACCATCGGCGACTACGTCCTGGCTCACGCCTATCTGCGCGACGACCACGTCTTGGACGCGGTGCTGCCGCCCGAGATCCCGGTCCCCTCGATCGCCGAGGTGCAGCGCGCCCTCTACGACGCGGCCAAGGCGATCAGCGGCGACAGCGGCGGCGAACTGAAGAAGCGCCTGCGCACCGGCACGGTCGTCACCACCGACGACCGCAACTGGGAACTGCGCCACAGCCTGTCGGCCCTGCGCTTCAACCAGAGCCGGGCCGTGGCGATCGACATGGAAAGCGCGACCATCGCCGCCCAGGGCTATCGCTTCCGGGTGCCCTACGGGACGCTGCTCTGCGTGTCGGACAAGCCCCTGCACGGCGAAATCAAGCTGCCCGGCCAGGCCAACGCCTTCTACGAGCGCGCCATCAGCCAGCACCTGCAGATCGGCATCCTGACCTGCAAGCTGCTGCACGCCGAGGGCCCGAACCTGCACTCGCGGAAACTGCGGGCCTTCGACGAACCGCCGTTTAGATGAGCTCGGTGTTAGATGCTCCCCCGCAGTGCGGGGGAGCTGTCGGCGGAGCCGACTGAGGGGGCGAACCCGGCCCACGTCCAACTGGCCCCCTCCGGCCCTTTGGGCCACCTCCCCCGCGACGCGGGGGAGGATCTACCCCTCCGCCCAGCTCTTGATCAGCTGGTGCGCGATGGCCAGGGGCGGGGGGGCGAACAGGCCTTCCAGCTCGCCCTTGATCAGCTGCGCCGCCTCTTCCTTCGAGAACCAGCGCACCTCTTCCAGCTCGGTCTGGTCGGGCGCGGCGTCGCCGCCGTCGACATCGGCCGTCAGGCCCATCATCAGCGACGAGGGCCAGGGCCAGGGCTGGCTGGAGTGATAGCGGACCGCGACGGCGGTCAGCCCCGCCTCTTCCTTTAGCTCGCGGGCGCAGGCTTCCTCGATGGTCTCGCCCGGCTCGAGGAAGCCGGCCAGGGCCGAGAACATGCCCTTGGGCCAGGCCGCCTGGCGTCCCAGCAGGCATTTGCCCTCGTGCAGGGCCAGCATGATCACCACCGGGTCGGTGCGCGGGAAGTGCTCGGCCTCGCACGCGGGGCAGACGCGTTTCCAGCCGCCGTCGGCGACCTCGCTCTTCTGGCCGCAGTTGCTGCACCAGCGGTGGCGGCGGCGCCATTCGAACATCGACTTGGCGGTGGCCAGGATGCCGGCGTCGGCCGGCGGCATGGCGGCGGCCACGCCGCGCAGCTCCTCGAACCGGCCGAGGCCCTGCAGCGGCCCCTCGGACGGATCGGCGGCCGTGTCGATGTCGACGGCGAAGACCGCGATGTCCTTCCAGAGACCGAGGAACAGCAGCCGCTCATGGCCGCCGGCCAGGTCCTGGGCCAGGTCGGCGCGCAGATAGGCGATCTGCACGCCCTTCGGCTTGCCGTCGTCGCCCAGCAGGTCCTCGACCAGGGGCTTTCCGTTCCACAGCGCGACCGCCAGCGACTCGGGGTCGGCCAGCTTCTCGGCCAGCCAGGCCTCGTCGCCGCGGCGCTCGCTGGCGCGGTTCAGGGGGTTGCCGGCGAAGGTGTTGGTGATGATCGAGAGGGACATACGGCGTGTCTAGCGCGACCGTGTTTGTTCGTCACGACGTCGCATGAACGTCATGCGGCTTGCATCCGTCGCGATGAGTCGCGATATAGGCCTCGGAGATCGGCGCGGACGGAAGCCTCGCCAACCTGGTCAGGGCCGAGAGGCAGCAGCCACAACGAGATCACCTCTGGGTCGCTGTCCGGTCTCCACCTTCCCTTTCCCCTAAATCTGTCAGCGGATGCGCGCGCGAACGGGCGTGAGGCTTTTGCTGCGTGCTCCGCCCTACTACACTCCGCGCCATGGCCGACCACGACGACCTCTCGACCGATTCCGCGCCGCCGTGGGATGAGGCTCCCGCTGAACGCGACGAGAACACCGCCGACATCTTCGGCGACGCGCCCGCGCCCGTCCCCGTGTCGCGCCCCGTCGTCCAGGATCCGCCGCCCGAAACCGGCGACGCCTATACCGTGCTGGCGCGGAAGTACCGCCCGCGCACCTTCGAGGACCTGATCGGCCAGGAGGCCATGGTCCGCACATTGGCGAATGCGTTCGCAACCGGCCGCATCGCCCACGCCTTCATGCTCACCGGCGTGCGGGGCGTCGGCAAGACCACGACCGCGCGCCTGCTGGCCCGCGCGCTGAACTACGAGACCGACACGGTCAAGGGCCCCTCGGTCGACCTGACCACGGAGGGCTATCACTGCCGCGCCATCATCGAGGGCCGGCACATGGACGTGCTGGAACTCGACGCCGCCAGCCGCACCAAGGTCGACGAGATGCGCGAGCTCCTGGATGGCGTGCGCTACGCCCCGGTCGAGGCGCGCTACAAGGTCTACATCATCGACGAAGTGCACATGCTGTCGACGGCGGCGTTCAACGCGCTGCTGAAGACGCTGGAAGAGCCGCCGCCGCACGCCAAGTTCATCTTCGCCACCACCGAGATCCGCAAGGTGCCGGTGACGATCCTGTCGCGCACCCAGCGCTTCGACCTGCGCCGGGTCGAGCCCGACGTGCTGGTCAAGCACTTCGACCGCATCTCGGCCAAGGAGGGGGCGCGGATCGAGATGGACGCCCTGGCCCTGATCGCCCGCGCGGCCGAGGGCTCGGTGCGCGACGGCCTGTCGCTGCTGGACCAGGCCATCGTCCAGACCGATCGGGGGGCCACGGTCACCGCCGCGGTGGTCCGCGACATGCTGGGCCTGGCCGACCGCGGCCAGACCATCGCCCTGTTCGAGAACGTCATGGCCGGCAAGACCAAGGACGCGCTGGAAGGTTTCCGCGCCCTTTGGGGCTTCGGCGCCGATCCGGCGGTGGTGATGCTCGACGTCCTGGACCACTGCCACGGCGCGGCGGTGTCGAAGGCCCTGGGGCCCGACGCCCTGTCGATGCCCAAGGAGCAGGCCGCGCGCCTGGCCGCGATCGGCGCGCACACCTCGGCCGGCACGCTGTCGCGCCTGTGGCAGATGCTGCTGAAGGCCCACGAGGAAGTGCGCCGCGCGCCCGACGCCATGGCCGCCGCCGAGATGGCCCTGATCCGCCTGTGCTACGCCGCCGACCTGCCCGGTCCGGAGGAGGCG
>NZ_SZWJ01000136.1:0-7169 GCF_012184455.1 Caulobacter sp. SSI4214
CACGCCGGAAGGCGGCGTTCCGCGCTGTCCCGCGCTTGACGGACCGGTTCTTGCGGAGGAAGGAGGCGGGCGCGCGCGTTTGCTCGTTCTGGATCGCTTCGAGGCCGCGATCGGCCTTCGCGACCAAGAAACCGTGACCTGACGTCACGCGCATGGCGCAAGCGCCCGCGACCGCCTATCTTGGTGGATCGAGGCTACTCGTTGGGAAGACGAAGCGTATGAATTTCAGGAACCTGGCCATCTGGCTGGTCATCGTGGCGGTGCTGGCGGGCGTGTTCGTCGTCAGCCAGAACGCGCGCACGAAGAATGGCGGCGAAGTCAGCTACTCGCAGCTGCTCAAGGAGGTCGACGCCGGCCGGATCAAATCGGCGGACATCGCCGGACAGACGGTCACGGCCCACACGGCCGACGGCCGCGTGCTGACCGTCAACGCGCCGATGACGTCCGACGACCTGGTCAACCGCATGGTGGCCAAGAACGCCGACGTGAAGTTCAAGAGCGCCTCGATCAGCCCCTGGGCCATCCTGATCCAGCTGCTGCCGATCCTGCTGGTGGTCGGCGTCTGGCTGTTCTTCATGCGTCAGATGCAGGGCGGGGCCAAGGGCGCCATGGGCTTTGGCAAGTCGAAGGCCCGGCTGCTGACCGAGAACAAGAACCGCATCACCTTCGAGGACGTCGCCGGCGTCGACGAGGCCAAGGAAGAGCTGCAGGAGGTCGTCGACTTCCTGAAGGATCCGGCCAAGTTCCAGCGCCTGGGCGGCAAGATCCCGAAGGGCGCCCTGCTGGTCGGCCCGCCCGGCACCGGTAAGACCCTGATCGCCCGCGCCGTCGCCGGCGAGGCCGGCGTGCCGTTCTTCACCATCTCGGGTTCGGACTTCGTCGAGATGTTCGTCGGCGTCGGCGCCAGCCGCGTCCGCGACATGTTCGAGCAGGCCAAGAAGAACGCCCCCTGCATCATCTTCATCGACGAAATCGACGCCGTCGGTCGCCACCGGGGCGCCGGCCTGGGCGGCGGCAACGACGAGCGCGAGCAGACCCTCAACCAGCTGCTGGTCGAGATGGACGGCTTCGAGGCCAACGAAGGCATCATCCTGATCGCCGCCACCAACCGTCCCGACGTGCTGGACCCGGCGCTGCTGCGTCCGGGCCGCTTCGACCGCCAGGTCGTGGTGCCGAACCCGGACGTCTCGGGCCGCGAGAAGATCATCCGCGTCCACATGAAGAACGTGCCGCTGGCCGCCGATGTCGACGTCAAGACCCTGGCGCGCGGCACGCCGGGCTTCTCGGGCGCGGACCTGGCCAACCTGGTCAACGAAGCCGCCCTGATGGCCGCCCGCAAGAACCGCCGCATGGTCACCATGAGCGACTTCGAGCAGGCCAAGGACAAGGTGATGATGGGCGCCGAGCGCCGCTCGATGGCCATGAACGAGGAAGAAAAGCGCAACACGGCCTATCACGAGGGCGGCCACGCCATCGTGGCGCTGAACGTTCCGCTGGCCGATCCGGTGCACAAGGCCACCATCGTGCCGCGCGGCCGCGCCCTGGGCATGGTCATGCAACTGCCGGAAGGCGACCGCTACTCGATGAAGTACCAGCAGATGACCAGCCGCCTGGCCATCATGATGGGCGGCCGCGTGGCCGAGGAGATCATCTTCGGCAAGGAGAACATCACCTCCGGCGCGTCCAGCGACATCAAGGCGGCCACCGACCTGGCCCGCAACATGGTCACCCGCTGGGGCTATTCGGACCTGCTGGGCACCGTGGCCTATGGCGACAACCAGGACGAGGTGTTCCTGGGCCACTCGGTCGCCCGCACTCAGAACGTCTCGGAAGAGACCGCGCGTCTGATCGACGGCGAGGTCAAGCGTCTGGTCCAGTATGGGCTCGACGAGGCGCGCCGCATCCTGACCGAGAAGCTCGACGATCTGCACACCCTGGCCAAGGCGCTGCTGGAGTACGAGACCCTGTCGGGCGAGGAGATCGCCGGCGTCCTGAAAGGCGTCGCGCCCAAGCGCGACGAGGAGGAGACGAAGGAAACCATCGTCGCCCCCTCGCTGGTGCCGCTCTCGCCGGGCGCCGGGGCCAGCGTCACCGCCTGACGCGCCCACGATCGGAACGATCAAGGCCGGCTCGAAAGAGCCGGCTTTTTTCTTGGCCGTCGCGCGTCTGTTGGAATTTTCGCGGCCAGGCTTGCAACCCGTGGGCCGAAGCGGCCGTTAGGAGCTCGGCCATACGCGCGCGGCCACGGGGCTTGATCTTGGACACCACGACCACCGCCGAGTCTTCGGATTCGCCGCGATTTCCGGCCAGTGTCGCCGCGTTGCTGGACGGCGCCGGCGCGGCGCGGGCGGCGCCGGACGTCTGGTCGCCGGCGCTGACGGTCGCCGCGGGCATGATGCAGGCCTCGCCGATCCCGGCCTTTCTGGCCTGGAGCCCCTCCGTCCCGCCTCTGGGCAACGCCGCCGCCCGCGCCCTGCTGGACGGGGCGGGCGCGGACGAGGCCTTTCCGATCCCCGCCGCCCGCGACGTCATCGTCCGCGCCTGGGCGGGCGAGAGCGCGGTTCTGGAGAACGTCGCCTTCACCCGCGCCGGCGAGGAGGCCTGGTGCAACCTTCTCGCCTTGCCGGTGCGCGACGAGGCGGGCGTGGTCCAGGGCGTGCTGGTCCACTGCAACGACATCACCCAGCGGGTTCTGGAGGACCGGGCCCGCCGCGAGGAGGAGCGTCGCTACCGCGCCCTGTTCGAGTCGATGGACGAGGGCTTCTGCGTCATCGAGTTTCTGGACGGTCCGTTCGGTCCGCTCAGCGACTACGTGCACATCATGGCCAACGCGGCCTACGAGCGGCACGCGGGGATTCCCAACGTCGTCGGCCAGCGGCTGCGGGAAATGGTGCCCGACGAGGCCGACGCCTGGGTCGCTCGCTACGGCGCGGTGCTGCGCACCGGCCGGCCGATCCGCTTCGAGCAGGAACTGGTGGCCACGGGACGTCACCTCTCGCTGTCGTCGTTCCGGATCGAGCCGCCGGAGCTGCGTCAGGTGGCCGTGCTGTTCCAGGACGTCACCGCGCGCAAGCGGGCCGAGGCCGAGCTGCGCCATCTGAACGAGACCCTCGAGGCCCGCGTCGCCGAGGCCCTGGCCGAGCGCGAACAGACCGAGGAGGCGCTTCGCCAAGCCCAGAAGATGGAAGCGGTCGGGCAGCTGACCGGGGGGCTGGCCCACGACTTCAACAATCTGCTGGCCGGGATCTCGGGGGCGTTCGAGATGATCGGACAGCGCCTGGCCCAGGGGCGTGCGGCCGATGTCGATCGCTATCTGACCGCCGGTCAGGGCGCGGCCCGGCGGGCGGCGGCCCTGACCCATCGCCTGCTGGCCTTCTCGCGCCGCCAGACCCTGGCCCCCCGGTCGGTGGTGATCAACCGGCTGATGGCCGAGTTCGTGGAGCTGGTGCGCCGCACCGTCGGCCCGGCCATCGAGGTCGAGATGGTGGCCGCCGCCGGGCTGTGGCCGACCCTGGTCGACGCCAACCAGCTGGAAAACGCGCTGCTGAACCTGTGCATCAACGCCCGCGACGCCATGCCGGACGGGGGCAAGATCACCATCGAGACCGGCAATCGCTGGCTGGACGCCCGCACCGCCCGCGACCATGGGCTGGAGCCGGGCCAGTATGTCTCCGTCTGCGTCAGCGACAACGGCGCGGGCATCGACAAGGCGACGCTGGAGCGGGTGTTCGACCCGTTCTTCACCACCAAGCCGATCGGCCAGGGCACGGGTCTGGGCCTGTCGATGGTCTATGGCTTCGCCCGCCAGTCGAACGGCCATGTCCGGATCTATTCCGAGGTCGGGCAGGGCACCATGGTCTGCCTTTACCTGCCCCGCCATCTGGGCCAGGAAGACGTCGAGGAGGCCGAAACGCCCGTCGACGCTCCGCGGCTCGGGGCGGGCAAGACGGTGCTGGTGGTCGATGACGAGCCGACCGTGCGGATGCTGGTGGTCGACGCGCTCGCCGAGCTGGGGCACGACTGCCTGGAGGCCCCCGACGGCGCGACCGGCTTGAAGGTTCTGCAGTCCCAGGCGCGTGTGGACCTGCTGATCACCGATGTTGGCCTGCCTGGCGGGCTGAACGGGCGGCAGGTCGCCGACGGCGCCCGCGCCCTGCGGCCGGACCTGAAGGTGCTGTTCATCACCGGCTACGCCGAAAACGCCGTGCTGAACCACGGCCATATCGAGCCCGGCATGGAGGTGCTGACCAAGCCGTTCGCGATCGGCGACCTCACCGCGCGGATCGACCGTATGCTGAGCGAAGGCTGATCGGATCGACCGCTGACGTCCGCGCGGCCTTCGCGGGTCTGTCATGCCGCCGCTCCGGACGTGACCCAGGGGCGGGCAGGGGCTAACTAGGCCCCATGACCGCCAGCCTCCGCCCCCGCGTGATGGGGATCGTCAATGTCACGCCCGACAGCTTCTCGGATGGGGGGCGGTTTCTCGACCCGCGCCAGGGCGTCGAGCACGCCCGGCGTCTGATCGCCCAGGGCGCCGACATCCTGGATATCGGCGGCGAGAGCACCCGTCCCGGCGCGGCGCCGGTCTCGGCGGAGGACGAGGCCGCGCGGGTGCTCCCGCTGATCGAAGCGATCCGCGCGGTCAGCGACATCCCGATCTCGATCGACACCATGAAGCCCGCCGTGGCCCGCGCGGCGGTCGCGGCGGGCGCGACGATCTGGAATGACGTGGCGGCGCTGCGCTTTTCGCCCGAAGCGCCCGAGGTCGCCGCCGGGCTCGGCTGCGAGGTCGTGCTGATGCACATGCTGGGCCGGCCGGGGACCATGCAGGACGAGCCGCGCTACGACGACGTCGCGGCCGAGGTCGAGGCTTTTCTGCTGGCCCGGGCCGCCGCCGCCATGGCCGCTGGAGTGGCCCGCGAGAAGATCTGGCTGGATCCGGGCATCGGCTTCGGCAAGACCCTGGCGCACAACCTGGCCCTGCTGGCCGCCCTGCCGCGCTTCGTCGCCCTGGGCTATCCGATCCTGCTGGGCGCCAGCCGCAAGCGCTTCATCGCCGGCGTCGATCCGTCGGCGGATCAAGCGACCGACCGCCTCGGCGGCTCCCTGGCCGCGCATCTGGCCGGGGCCGCGGCGGGGGTGGCTGCCGTGCGGGTCCACGACGCGCGCGAGACGGTCCAGGCGCTGGACGTCTGGGCGGCGATTCAGGCGGCCGCCGGGACGACGGTTTCCGACGCCGCGATTCCCGCCTAAACACCCTGCATGTCCCACACCGCTCCAGGCCGCGTCCTCGTCATCGCCGGGTCGGATTCCGGCGGCGGCGCGGGGATCCAGGCCGACATCAAGACCATCACGGCCCTCGGCGGCTACGCCGCCACCGCCATCACCGCCGTGACGGTGCAGAACACCCTGGGCGTCACCGGCGTGTATCCGATCCCGCTGGCGGTGATCGCCGCCCAGGCCCAGGCGGTGCTGGACGACATCGGCGCCGACGCGATCAAGACCGGGATGCTGGGCGACGCCGGCGTGGTCGAGACCGTGGCCGCCGCCCTGGACCAGGCCGGCGCGGTTCCCGCCGTCGTCGATCCGGTGATGATCGCCAAGGGCGGCGCGCCCCTGCTGGCCGAGGCGGCGATCGCGGCGGTCAAGACGCTGATGATCCCGCGCGCCGCGCTGCTGACCCCCAACGCGCCGGAAGCCGCGGCCCTGACGGGCCTCTCCGTCGAGACTCTGGACGACCAGCGTCGCGCGGGCGAGGCCCTGCTGGCCATGGGCGCCCGGGCGGTGCTGATGAAGGGCGGCCACGTGGCCGGCGAGCGGGTCGTGGACCTTTTGATGACGCCGGCCGGCGAAACCACCTTCGAGGGCGAGCGGATCGACACGCGCCACACGCACGGCACCGGCTGCACCCTGGCTTCGGCCTGCGCCGTCGGCCTGGCCCAGGGCCTGTCGCTGGAGGCCAGCGTCGCCCGCGCCTGGAACTATGTGCACGAGGCGATGCTGCGCGCGCCCGGCCTCGGCGCCGGTCATGGGCCGCTGGACCACGGCTGGACGCTGCGGGCATGAGCCAGGACCTCGAAAGCCGCCTGATCGACATCGTCCGCGCCACGCCCACCACCTGGGCGGTGCTGGAGACGGCCCGCGACCTGGACCTGCCCGACTGGATGATCTTCTCCGGCGCGGTCTACCAGCCGGTCTGGAACCACCTGACCGGCCGTGATCTGACCTATGGGATCAAGGACTACGACCTGGCCTATCACGACGACAGCGACGTCTCGTATGAGGCCGAGGACGCGGTGATCCAGCGCGTGGCCGCCGCCTTCGCGTCGCCGCTGCGCGAGCTGGTGGAGGTGCGAAACCAGGCCCGGGTTCACCTGTGGTTCGCCCAGAAGTTCGGCGCCGACGAGCCCTATCCGCCGCTGGAAAACAGCGCCGCCGCTCTGAAGCGCTTCGTCGCGACGGCCTTCTGCGTCGGGGTCCGACTGGAGCCGGACGACACGCTGCGGGTCTGGGCGCCGTTCGGCCTGGAGGACCTGTTCGCCCTGCGGCTGCGCCCCAATCCGCTGCGGATCAAGGGCGCGGGCGGCTGGGCGCGCACCACCGGCTCGGCCAAGGCGCGCTGGCCCGAGGTCGTGATCGAAGGCTGAGGGTGGGTTTCAGTCCACCGTCGCGGCCCGCATCTTGGCCGCGCTGACCGGCTTGGGCGCGGCCTCGGGCGGGGCGCCCAGGGTGATCCGCGTCGCGCAGATCGCCGCCGGCGCGGGGCGATGGCTGACCAGCAGTAGGCCCTGGCCCGTCTGGTCCAGCCGCCGGCGCAGGCGCTCGACGACCTGGGCCTCGGTGGTCGGGTCCAGGCCCTCGGTCGGCTCGTCCAGCAGGAGCCAGGGCGCGTCGCGCAGATAGGCCCGCGCCAGGGCCAGCCGTCGGCGCTCGCCGCCGGACAGCCGCTCGCCGTCGTCGCCGAGCCAGGCGTTAAGGCCCTCCGGCGCGGCGCGGACGCGCTCGGCCAGGCAGGCGTCCTCGAGCACGGCCCACAGCGCCTCGTCGGTCGCCTTCGGCGCGGCCAGGCGCAGGTTGTCGCGCACCGAGCCGGCGATCAGGGCGGCGTCCTGCGGCAGCCAGGCGAAGGCGCTTCGGGGCGCCGACGAGGCCTGGCCGCGCAGGCCCAG
>NZ_SZWJ01000137.1:0-7072 GCF_012184455.1 Caulobacter sp. SSI4214
CACAGATGCGGCGCGTAGGGCGTGCGCGGCGCCTCGACGGCGCGCCCCAGAATCTCCAGCGCGAGGGCCTGGCGGGCGGCGCTTTCGTCCAAGACCTCGGCCAGGATCTGGTCGGCGGCGCCATCCTCGATCCACTGGGTGGCGATCAGTCCGCCAAAGCCCGAGGGGGCGTAGGTCAGGGCCCGCACCGCGCTCAGCACCCGCTCGAACAGCGCCGGCGTCGGGGCGATCAGAAAGCCGGCTCTCAGGCCCGGCCCCAGGATCTTGGACACGCCGGCGACATGGAACGTCCGTTCCGGCGCGATCAGGGCGAACGGCGGCGGCGCGCCCGGGGCGTAGGCCGCGTAGAGGTCGTCCTCGACGATCGTCAGGTCGTGCTCGCGAGCGATGGCGGCTATGGCCTCGCGGCGGGCCAGGCTCATGATCCGGCCCGTGGGGTTCTGCAGGATCGGAAGGATCGACAGCACCCGCGCTGCGGTTTCACGCACGGCCGCCCGCAAAGCCTCGGGATCCAGTCCCTCGTCGTCCATGGCGACGCCCTTCAGCCGCCAGCCGTGATGCGCGGCCAAGGCCTTCTGGCCGTTATAGGTGGCGGCCTCGACCAGCACCGTGTCGCCCGGCCGCGTCACCGCGCCCAGGGACAGCGCCAGGGCCTGCTGGGCGCCGCCGCAACAGACCAGACGCCGCCAATCCACATCCTGGAAGCCGCCGGTCCGCGCGATCCACGCCGCGCCCGCCCGCCGCTGAACCTCGTGTCCCGCCGGAGGCGCGTAGGCCAGGTTTTCCAGCAGGTCGGGGCGCCGGCGCAGCCGGGCCAGGGCCTCGGGCAAACGCGTCGCGGCCGGCCCGGTCGGGGCGATGTTCTGGGCCAGGTTGATCGGTCCTTCGCGGTCGCGCGCGTGGTGGGCGGCCGGGGCGTTGACGAAGCTGCCCCGACCGACATGGGCGCTGACCAGCCCGGCCTTCTCGGCCTCGACATAGGCGCGCGTCACGGTGCCCAGGCCGACGCCGAGGCGGTAGGCTAGGTCCCGCTGGGGCGGGAGCCGCGCGCCGGCCGCCAAGGCGCCCGAGGCGATATCGGCCCGCAGCGCCGCCACCAACCGCTCGTACAACGGCGCCGCGCCCTCGGGGATGGCAGGGGTCCAGGCCGGAGGCACGGAGCATCTCCTATATTGTCACGATAACAATATGCAGTTTGACTCTCGATACAATGAAAATCATCACGGTGACACTACACGACATGGAGGCCGTGATGACCCCGGGATTGCTTCTTGCCTACGTCCTGTTCTGTTTCGCCACGGCCGGTACGCCGGGGCCGAACAACATGATGCTGCTGGCGTCGGGCGCGAACTTCGGCTTCCGCCGCACCGTGCTGCACATCGTGGGAATCAGCTGTGGCCTCGCCTTCATGGTGCTGGCCATGGGCTTTGGCCTAGGCGGCGTGTTCCGCGCCTATCCGGTGCTGCACGAGGCGCTGCGCTGGGTCGGGGCGGCCTACATGCTGTGGCTGGCCTGGAAGATCGGGACCTCGACCAAGATCAGCGACAAGGACCTGGGCAAGCCCATGACCTTCCTTCAGGCGGCCGCGTTCCAGTGGGTCAATCCCAAGGCCTGGGCCATGGCCCTTGGGGCGGTGACGACCTATGCGCCCGAGGGGGGCGGCTGGACCATCGTGCCGTTGCTGGCCGGGACCTTCATGCTGGTCGGCGCGCCGTGCAGCGCGGCCTGGGCGGGCTTTGGCCAGGGCCTGCGGCCCTTCCTGGACCGGCCGGCGGTGCTGCGGACCTTCAACATCACCATGGCCGTGCTGCTGGTCGCGTCGCTGTACCCGCTGCTGACCGAGGGCAAGCCGGTCGCCGAGCCCGCGCGGATAGCCCTTGCGCGATAAAGGGCGCGCGGGCCAGGGTCGGCGCAAGGAGATCCCCATGCGCCCCCTGCTCGCCCTCGCCGCCACGCTGCTGCTGGCCACCGCCGCCCAGGCCCAGGACCTCAAGGTCATCGTCGCCGGTCGCGACAGCGTGGCGCTGAGCCCGAAGGACCTGGCCGCCCTGCCCCGCGCCAAGGCGACGATCCAGGTCAAGGGCGCCAGC
Source organism: Caulobacter sp. SSI4214 (assembly GCF_012184455.1). Classification (NCBI taxonomy): domain Bacteria; kingdom Pseudomonadati; phylum Pseudomonadota; class Alphaproteobacteria; order Caulobacterales; family Caulobacteraceae; genus Caulobacter; species Caulobacter sp. SSI4214. The sequence continues at coordinate 2,091 of NZ_SZWJ01000137.1, forward strand.
GTCGTCTACGAGGGCGCCCGGCTGGACGCGGTGCTGGCCCAGGCCGGCGTCGTGCATGGCGAGCGGCTGATGGGCCGGTACCTGAACCAGGTGGTGGTGGCCCGCGCCCAGGACGGCTTCTTCAGCGTGCTGTCCCTGGCCGAAACCGACCCCGTCTACCGCGCCAATCCGGTGGTGGTCGCCGACACGGTCAACGGCCACAAGCTGGACGTCCGCGAGGGCCCCTATCGCCTGGTGGTCGACGGCGACCTTCGCCCCTCGCGCGCGCCGCGCCAGCTGGTGTCGATCGAGGTCAAGCCGGCGTTCTGAGAACGCGTCTTGCGACGTCGCGAACATTCCCATCGGCCGCGAAAGGCTCTAGAGAAGCCGACCCGTTCCATTCCAAACGTGCGACGTCTCCCTTGCGACTGCCCCAGGCCCGCCTCGACCAGGTTCTCGATCGCTTCCGCGAGGTGGAGGCGCGCATGGGCGCGGCCACCGACGGGGCCGAGATCGTCAAGCTCTCCAAGGAGCACGCCGAGCTGAAGCCGGTGGCCGAGGCCGTCGAGCGTCTGGCCAAGCTGTCCGCCGAGCGCGCCGAGCTGGACGCCATGGCCGCCGATCCGGAAATGGCCGACATGGTCCGCGACGAGATCGAGAGCCTGGACGAAAGGCTGCCGGTCCTGGAGCGCGAGCTGGCCCTGATGCTGGCCCCCAAGGACAAGGACGAGAACGCTTCGGCCATCCTGGAAGTGCGCGCCGGCACCGGCGGCGACGAGGCGGCCCTGTTCGCCGGCGACCTCTTCCGCATGTACCAGCGCTACGCCCAGAACCACGGCTGGCGCGTCGAGATCGACAGCATCTCGGAAGGCGAAATGGGCGGCTTCAAGGAAATCGTCGCCTCGATCACCGGCGAGGGCGTGTTCGGCCGGCTGAAGTTCGAAAGCGGCGTCCACCGCGTGCAGCGCGTCCCGGCCACCGAGGCGCAAGGCCGTATCCACACCTCGGCCGCCACGGTCGCGGTGCTGCCGGAGGCCGAGGACGTCGAGATCGACATCAAGGAAAGCGACCTGCGGATCGACACCTACCGCTCGTCGGGCGCGGGCGGTCAGCACGTCAACAAGACCGACTCGGCGGTGCGGATCACCCACTTGCCCACGGGCGTCGTGGTGACCTCGTCGGAAAAGTCGCAGCACCAGAACCGCGCCCGGGCCATGAAGAACCTGAAGGCGCGCCTCTACGACATGCAGCGCGAGGCGCTGGACAGCGCCCGCTCCGAGGCGCGCAAGAGCCAGGTCGGCAGCGGCGATCGCTCCGAACGCATCCGCACCTACAACTTCCCGCAGGGCCGAGTGACCGATCACCGGATCAACCTGACGCTCTACAACCTGGCCCGCATCATCGAGGGCGACGCCCTGGACGACGTGATCAATCCTCTGATCGCCGAAGATCAGGCCGAGCGCCTGGCCAGCCTGGAAGAGAGCTTCGGCTGATGGCTTGGAGCATGATCTTGTCCGAAAACCGGTTCCCACTTTTCGGGATCATGCTCTGATGGCCTGGACCCGCACCTATGACGAGGCCGAGCCCCAGCGGGTCAACAAGTGGCTGGCCCAGAGCGGCGTGTGCTCGCGCCGCGAAGCCGAGCAGCTGATCGCCGACGGCCTGGTGTCGATCGACGGCGAGGTGGTCGAGGACGTCGGCCGCAAGATCCAGCCTGGCCAGACCCTGGTGCTGGCCGATCGGGCCACGGCCAAGCTCGACGCCACCCCGACCTATCTGATCCACAAGCCGCGCGGCGTGGTCTCGGCCCAGCCGGATCCCGGCCAGGTCCCGGCCGCGCGCTTGCTGACACGCGCCAATCTGTGGGGCGACGCGGCCGACTCGGCGATCCCGCGCTCGGGCGACCTGATCCCGCCGGTCGGACGGCTGGACAAGGACTCGCGCGGCCTCTTGCTGCTGTCCCAGGACGGCGTGGTGGCCAAGGCGGTGATCGGTCCTCAGTCGGATCTGGAAAAGGAATACCGCGTCGCCGTCATGGGCGATTTGACCGAAGAGAAGCTGGAACTGCTGCGCTTCGGCCTCGAGCTGGACGGCCGCGAACTGCGCCCGGCCGAGGTCGAGGTCATCTCCGACCAGCGCCTGAAGTTCGTGCTGCGCGAGGGCCGCAACCGCCAGATCCGCCGGATGTGCGAACTCGTGGAGCTGAAGGTCGTCGACCTGTTCCGGGTTCGCATCGGCCCGCTGGACCTGGGCGACATGCCCGAAGGCCGCTGGCGTCCGCTGACCAGCGCCGAGCGCGCGGCGCTGATCGCGGGCTGAGCCGCAGACTAGGCTTTCGGCCGCCGACGCCGAGGCACGCGAACGATGGCCTCGCCGTCCATGATCAGGTCCTCGCCGACGAAACCCTGGCAGCTGAGCGTGACGCGGGCGCTTTCGGGGTCGATGGCCGCCACGGTGACGCGGGCGGTGACCACGTCGTCGATGCGGACCGGCTTGTGGAAGGCCAGGGTCTGCGACAGGTAGATCGCCCCCGCCCCCGGCAGGATGGTGCCCACCACCGCCGAGCCGAATGAGGCCGACAGCAGGCCATGGGCGATGCGGCCGCGATAGGCGGTCTTGGCCGCGTAGGCCTCGTCCATATGCACGGGATTGAAGTCGTCCGAAGCCTCGGCGAACAAGGCGATCCGCGCTTCGGTGACGACGACCTGCTTTTCGGCCGTCATGCCGACGGACAGTTCTTCCAGGATGTAGCCGCCGGTGGGGTGTGGTCCGATCATCAGCCGGCGTTAGCGGTCATGGGCGGCGATGGCCAGAGAAAATGTCAGCGGGCGGGTTTCGAATAGGGGACGAACGGACCCAGGCTGACGAAGCCGCGCTGGAAGTGCGCCAGGGAGTCGAACAGATCGACGGCGTCGGGCTCGCAGAGATCGCCGCCATAGGTCCGGGTGACCAGGATGTCGTCCTGGCGCAACGAACTGGCGCCGCCGCGCGGCCGGTTCACATAAAGGCGGTTGCCCGGCAGGTGATAGACGATGGCCGTGCCGTCGATGATCTCGCTGCCCTGGATGTCGCCGAGGCGCAGGCAGCTGACGGGCTTGCCGGCGACGCGCCCCTCCAGAAGCTTGGCCAGCTGAGCCTCGCCAGCGGGGTTGGGCGGCTCGGCGGCCAGGGCGCCGGAGGCCGTCGCCAGAACACCCACCGCCATCAGACCAGAAACCCAGCGACGCATTTCGCGCTCCCTATTCGGCCGCCACGACCTCGGCGTCCTTGTCGGCCTTGTCCTGAGCGGCCTGGATCTCGGCGGCGCGCTTTTCGACCAGCTCGACGATGTGGTCGATCATGCCGTCGTTGGACTGCTTATGGTCGGGCTTGCCGGCCATGTAGACCATGCCCGCCCCGGCCCCGCCGCCGGTGAAGCCGATGTCGGTCATCAGCGCCTCGCCCGGCCCGTTGACCACGCAGCCGATGATCGACAGCGACATCGGCGTGGCGATGTGGGCCAGGCGCTCTTCCAGCGTCTCGACGGTCTTGATGACGTTGAATCCCTGCCGCGCGCACGACGGGCAGGCGATGATGTTGACGCCCCGGTGACGCAGGCCCAGCGACTTCAGGATGTCGAAGCCGACCTTGATCTCCTCGACGGGATCGGCGGCCAGCGACACGCGGATGGTGTCGCCGATCCCGGCCCACAGCATCGAGCCGATCCCGATCGCGGACTTCACCGTGCCGGTGCGCGTGGCCCCCGCCTCGGTGACGCCCAGATGCAACGGGCAGTCGATCGCTTCGGCCAGCTGGTAATAGGCGGCGACGGTCAGGAAAGGATCGGACGCCTTCACCGAGATCTTGAACTCGTGGAAGTCGTGGTCCTGCAGGATGCGGGCGTGGTTCAGGGCGCTCTCGACCATCGCCTCGGGGCACGGCTCGCCGTACTTTTCCAGCAGTTCGCGTTCGAGCGAGCCGGCGTTGACGCCGATCCGCATCGAGCAGCCGTGGTCGCGGGCGGCCTGGATCACGTCTCGGACGCGGTCGGGGCTGCCGATATTGCCCGGATTGATCCGCAGGCAGGCCGCGCCGGCCTCGGCGGCCTCGATGCCGCGCTTGTAGTGGAAGTGGATGTCGGCCACGAGCGGGACCTTGGCCTCGCGGGCGATGGTCTTGAACGCCGCCGTGCTCTCGACGTCCGGGCAGCTGACGCGGACGATGTCGGCGCCGGCCTCTTCCAGCTGACGGATCTGCTCCAGCGTCGCCTTGGCGTCGCTGGTCAGGGTGTTGGTCATCGACTGGACGGTGATCGGCGCGTCGCCGCCCACCTCGACCTTGCCGACGCGGATCTTGCGCGATTGCCGGCGCGTGATCATGCGCCAGGGACGGACGTGCGTGTGGTCTGCGGCCATGACGTCAATTTAGAGGGTGTCGAAGGCGGATAGAAGGCCTTCCACCGCCTGCCCGTCGATTTCCCCGGCCTGGGCCAAGGTCGGCGCTATTGAATGCGAACCGGAACGGCGGGCTTGGCGGCCACGGGCTGGGCCGGCGCGCTGGCGACCGGCTTCGGAGCCGGAGGCGGCGGCGGGATCAGCTTGGCCAGGGCGGTCTGGCTCGCGGTCAGCCGGCCGGTCAGCACGCCGCCATAATAGACGTCGAAGGCCTCGGGCTCGACCACGTCGACCGTCAGGCCCTGCGTGCGCGGCGCGCGATAGGCGTCGCCCGACGACAGCCAGCGGGTCAGCACCGGCGCGCCGTCAGGGCCGCGCACCGTCAGAGAGGTGGCCTTGCGCGCCTGAAGCACCACGCCCGAGGCCTCGGCCTGGGTCGCCCCCAGCATCTGCCCTCTCGGCTTGAAGGGCGAACCGAGCCGGGCCTGCTGGCTGGCCTCGCCGGCCTTGGCCTCGGCCTCTTCGCGAGCCTTGGCGGCCGCCTTGGCCGCGTCGACCGACCCGCCATTGGCGGCCGCGTCGTCCAGACCGGGAGTCTTGTAGGGCTCGGGGGTGGTCGACTCGACCGGG
>NZ_SZWJ01000138.1:0-7034 GCF_012184455.1 Caulobacter sp. SSI4214
CCCCCGAAAGCCGCAAGGCGTTCCGCAAGGCACTGGGCGACGCCAACCAGAAGAACCGCGCCCTGTCGCAGCAGGCCCGCGCCGAGCGGCAGTCGGCGCTGAACGCCCTGGGCCAGCCCGGCTACGACGCGGCCGAGGTCTCCAAGCGGCTGGCCCTGGCGCGATCGCTGGATCTACAGGCCCGGGCCAATGTCGAGGCGGCCCTGGCCGCCTTCGCCGCGACCTTGCCGCCGCCCGAGCGCGTGGCCCTGGCCGACGCGTTGGAGGAGGTCTACGCCCCCGCCCGGGTGGGCGCGCTGCCCAGCCCGAACTGATTTTCGCGGGGGCGCGTAACCAAACGGCGGCCCGGCCCGTATCTAGGATGAGTTTCGCTTTCGGAGCGCTTCCATGCTGATCCGCCACGCCCCCGACCTGACCGACAACGACGTCACCGACCATGGCCTCTATCTGAAGCGCCGCACCTTGATGGCCGGTTTGGCGGGTCTGGGCCTGGCCGGCGCGGCCAGCGAGGCGCGGGCGGGCCTAGCCTACACGAAGGGCTTTTCGACCACCGAGAAGCCGACCTCGAAGGACGACATCACCACCTACAACAACTTCTATGAGTTCGGCGTCGACAAGAGCGACCCCTCTCAGAAGTCGGGCCGCTTCAAGCCGCGCCCGTGGACGGTGCGGATCGATGGCGCGTGCGAGGCGCCGCGCACGGTCGCGATCGAGGACCTTATCGGCAAGAACAGGCTGGAGGAGCGCATCTACCGGATGCGCTGCGTCGAGGGCTGGTCGATGGTGATCCCCTGGATCGGCTTTCCGCTGAAGGATCTCCTGGCCACTGTCAAACCAACGTCCAAGGCCAAGTTCGTCGCGTTCGAGACGGTGATGCGGCCCTCGGAAATGCCGGGCCAGAGCTGGAACACCCTGGAGTGGCCCTATCGCGAGGGCTTGCGGATCGACGAGGCGATGCACCCGCTGACCCTGATGGCGGTGGGGCTGTATGGCGACGTGCTGCCCAATCAGAACGGCGCGCCGCTGCGGCTGGTCGTGCCGTGGAAGTACGGCTTCAAGGGCGCGAAATCGATCGTTCGGATCAGTCTGGTCGAGAAGATGCCGGCCACCTCGTGGAACAAGTTGGCCGCGCGTGAATACGGCTTCTATTCCAACGTCAATCCGGCGGTGGACCATCCTCGCTGGTCGCAGGCCACCGAGCGCCGCATCGGCGAGTTCCGCCGTCGCGAGACCCTGCCGTTCAACGGCTATGGCGAGTGGGTGGCCGATCTCTACAGGGGCATGGACCTGAGGGCGAACTTCTGATGTTCGGCCCCATCCCGTTCTTCCCGGCGAGTGCCGGGACCCAGTTTCAGGCAGAGCTTGTGTCCCGTCTGGCCCGTCCCAGCCTTATGATCTGGACCCCGGCGTTCGCCGGGGAAATCGGGTTTGGGGTTGGCGCGTGAATCAACCGACCAAGCGCAAGAAGCGCCCCTCCAAGCTCCGGGACAACCTGGTCTACGCCGTCGTCTGGCTGGCCTGTTTCGCGCCGCTGGTTTGGCTGGCGTGGAAGGGGTTCAACGGCGCGCTCGGCGCCAATCCGATCGAGGCCCTGATCCGCCAGCTCGGCGTCTTTGGCCTGCGTCTGCTGCTGGTCGGCCTGGCGATCACCCCGGCGGCGCGGATCTTCAAGCAGCCCCGGCTGATCCGATTCCGACGCACCGTCGGCCTGTTCGCCTTCAGCTATATCCTGCTGCACCTGCTCAGCTATGTCGGCGTCGACCTGTTCTTCGACTGGAACCAGCTGTGGAAGGACATTCTCAAGCGCCCCTTCATCACCCTGGGCATGTTGGCCTTCGTACTGCTGATCCCCTTGGCGGTGACCTCGACCAACGGCTGGATCCTTCGGATGGGACGGGCCGCGTGGTCGCGGCTGCACCGGCTGATCTACGTCATCGTCCCGCTGGGGGTGATCCACTACTACCTTCTGGTGAAGGCCGACCACCGGCCGCCGATCGTCTATGGCGCGATCCTGGCGGTGCTGTTGGGTTGGAGGATCTGGGCGGCGCGTTCGACGCGCTTAAGGCTCTAGAGTCCTGTTTTCGTAGCGCTTCGGCGGAAAGCCGGCGACCACTTTTCCGCGCGATTCCCTAACGCGGCTGCCAGGTCGAGCGGTTGAGATAGGGGCCGCTATAGGCCGATGGTTGAGGTTGAGGTTGAGGCCGAGGCTCGCGGGGCGCGCTGGGCGGCTGCGTCGTGGCCACGCGCCGGGCGCCCGGATCGAACGGCTGAGGCTTTGCCGGAAGGCGCGCGCGGTCGGCTTCGGGCAAGCATTGCGGAGCATCGATCTTGTAGAGGCTGGACGCGAAGTCATAAACGCTTCGCTCAACAAGCGTTCTGACAGCGAGCTGTATGGGCTCCAATTCGCTTTTTCCGACCGAAATGTCGAACACGTTCCCGTTCAGGAAATCGAAAATTCCCGGCTTTATTTCCTTGCCGATCGTCTGCTTTTGATAGGACGTGACCCTGACCACTTCCTGAGACCTCGAATTGATCATTCTAAGGTCTAGCGCCACGTTGATGATGTAGTTGCCGGCGCTGAATGATCCCTTGGCGCCGCCCGTTCCCACGTCGCCCACCCGGGCGTCGATGCCGGAAGAGTGGATATTGTAGTTCAGCTCGGTGACACCGCCGACGATATAGTAGTCCGAGCCCGCGATCTGGCCCGCGAGAATGCGGCGATAGTTGTCTGGATTCTCGCCGGCGGCCTGCGGATTGTCAGACAGCTCATGCGTCTTGGCGTAGGCCAGTTCGATATCGGAAACGGATCGGTCCGCGCGCTCGACCAGGCGGATCCCCGCGCGTTCCAGGGCGGTCACCGCGAACAGGGTCGAGCCCTGCGAAACCTTGGCGCCAGTGTCGAAGTCCCGTTTGCCGGTCAGGTCCGAGATCGCGCCGACGGCCACTCGCGGCGGCGTGACGCCCGCGCTCGCCGCGCGATCGCGCAGGCAATAGAGCGAGGCCGAATACTGCGTCGGATTGATCGTCGCGGGCGCGCCGCCGATCGGTTTGGCGTAGAGGCCCGTGACCGGGTCGGCCTTATTGTAAGAACATCCCGAAACCAGGATGGTCAAAAGGCTCAGCGCCACGCGCGTCGCCAAGCGCCGCGAGCGAGGCTTTTGGCTTAGCGAGCTGTCTTCGCAAAATACTCTTTGGGCGGAGTCTTGCATTCATCTTACGTGTATGGGCGCTGTTATATTCATAGGCGCCATATCTTAAGATAGCTTATCGAGGTTGTCCGTTCGCCGAGGCTTGATAGGCCAGATCGGCGGGCGTGGGACCTTGAGGCTCGGCGCCGGGAGACAGGCAGGCGCTCTTGACCGTCTGGCCATAGAAGCCGGCCGTCAGTTCGAAAACGCCGCGCTCGACCAAGGTGCGAACGGCCGCCTGGATCGGCTCCATGCCGCTGCGGCCGCCCGACAGGCTGGCGCCGACCTTGTCGCCGCCGCCGTTCAATCCAAGGTTCAGGCTCTTGCCGATCAGTTGCTTCTGATAGGAAACCGTATCGATCACTTCCTGGGTTCTGGAGTTCACCAGGCGCAGATCGATCGCCACGTTCAGCACGTAGCTCTGTTCGGTCACATTGCCGCGCAGGCCCGTCGCCAGACGGTTGCCGACCGTGGCGTCGACGCCGGACGAACGGATATTGTAGTTGAGCTCGGTCACGCCGCCGACGATGTAGTAGGACGAGCCTGCGATCTGGCCGGCGTAGATCCGCCGATAGTTATCCGGGCTCTGGCCAGCGAGTTGGGGATTGTCCGAGAGCAGGTGCTGGCGCGAATAGTTGAGCTCGATTTCCGCGACAGAGTTGTCGAGGCGTTCCACGACGGGAAAGCCGGCCTTGGTCAGGGCGGTGATCGCGAACAGCGAAGCGCCCTGGCTGATCTTGGCGCCGGTGTCGAAATCGATCTTTCCGGTCAGGTCCGAGACCCGTCCCACCGAGATTCTCGGCAGCCGGGTATTGCTGCGGTGCGAGGCCAGACAGCTCAGGGCCGCGCTATAGGCCGTGGGATTGCGCGTGGCCGGGGCGTCGCCCAGCACCGGAGCGTAGTTTCCATCGAGATTGGCGGCCGAGGCGCCGGAAACCGAGGTCGCGGCGACCAGCGCGGTCAGCAGGGCGATCACCCTGTGCGTCGACTTTTGTTTCGGCATGGAACACCCATTCGAAGGACTGATACTCAAGAGGCGGATTGCACGAACCGCGCCATGCTCAAGCTGTTGGATAGCGATCCACGGCCCGCCTATTGGCCGGTGGACTGCGTGACCTTTTCATTGAGCACGGCGGTCGCCGAAACGGCGCCGTTGTTGATCTGGGTGCTGTTGAGCACCACGGTGTTCCAGGAGCCGCTGACCTGGATATTGACCAGGTTGCCGATCGCCGAGGCGTTGGCGGCGCTGGTCGAAGCGGCTCCGCTCTGGAAGTAGTTGGCCCCCGAAGCGGCCTTGCTGGAGTCGGTGTTCACGGCGCTGCCGCCGCTGCCGGTCTGGATCAGGCCATCCATCACGACGCGGTTGCCGTTGGCGTCGCGCGTGGAGGGGTTGATCGGTTGGCTTTCCAGCGCGCGTCGATTGCCGTAGCCGGCTTCGTACCCGCCGACCACGCTGCTTTGCGCCAGCGCCGCCGTGCCGCAGAGGCAAGTCGTGAGCCCAGCGGCGGCCAGGATCATCGTGCTGATTTTCTTCATGTCGCGGTGTCCTGCGATGGGAGCCCGGAGACTCGGCCCCGGCGATCACCGGCCCCCGGAGGGGCGGTCGCGATGGGGCGACCGCCTCTGGCGAGATCCGATGATCGACGGGGTTGGACGTTCGGATTTCGGACTTAGAAGCCCTTGACGCTGACGGTGTTGCCGATCGCCGAGGCGGCGGCGGTCAGGGCGCCGGTGACGGTGTTGACGTTGACATTGGCCACGGCCGAGACCGGAGCGGCGTGGGACACCTGGCTCAGGGCGGCGGTGGTGAAGTCGCCGTTGATCGAGGCGTTGTTGTTGACCGCCGTGGCGGCGACATCGACCGCGCCGTCAACGTTGCCGAGCTTGGCGTTGAGGGTCGCCGAGGGGTCGCGGTTGGAGACGGTCTGGTTGATGACGGCGGCGCCCATCTTGTCGATGGTCAGCGAGGTGTTGTTGGCCATGGCGGTGCTCTTCAGCGACACGTCACCGGTCACGTCGGGCAGCTTGGCGTTCAGGGTGGCGTAGGCTTCGCCTTCGAAGGTCTGGTTCGAGGTCACGCCGCTGGCCGCGCGGCCGGTGGCTTGGAAGTTGTTGGCGACCGCGGTGGCCGCGGCGTCGACGCCGCTCAGGGCGTGGTCGACGGTCAGGTTCAGCGCGCCGCTGACAACCGCGTTGGCGCCGTTCCAGGTTTGCGCGTTGGAGATGCCCTTGGTCGGCAGGACATCGTAGCACGGGTCGGTCGGACGGCACGACGTGGTCGTGGCGTTCGGGTCCGTGGTGGTGGTTTGGGCCGAGGCGTAGCCGCCGACGACGGTCAGGCTGAACGCGCAAGCCGCGCCGAGAATCTGCTTCTTCATAGTAGTACTCCCCGAAAGTCTCTTCGCCGGGATGGCGATCGAGATGCCGGTGGGGGAGCAATTTGGCGGCCAAACTCGCCTATTGAGCCGCATGAAGGGCGTTAAGGAATTGGTAGTTGTATAATTTCCTGTTTTCGAAATTGTTTTTGTATGTGTGTTTTAAATCCTAATTTTCATTAGGCTATTTCGTTTACGCCGCCGTGTCTCCGAATGGCGTCCCGTGATCGGTCAATGTCTCGAATTGACGCGGGTGGCATCGCCGAAAGCGGACATGCATCGAGGCGGAAGTCGGGGGAGAAGGGCGCCGCCCCGCTCCTCCTGACGCCTATTTCAAGGACTTCGCATAGGCCTGGGCCTGGCCGATCAGGCGCAGCACGTTGCCGCTCCAGATGGCCTGGATGTCGGCGTCGCTATAGCCCTCGGCCTTCAGACGCGCGGTGATCTTGGGCAGGTCCGCGACGTCCTCCAGCCCCTCGATTCCGCCGCCGCCGTCCCAGTCGGCGCCGACGCACACGGCCTTGGGACCGGCGATCTTCAGGGTGTGCAGCATGCTCTCCATGAAGATGTCGAAGTTGGCGCGCGCGGGCGGGTACTGCTTGTCGACCGCCACGCGCTTGGCCATCCAGGCCTTCACGTCGGCCTCGGTCGCGTCTTCGCGCGGCGGACGCGGGATCGCCGCCAGCGCGGCCTTGCGCTCGGGGCTGTCGACGCTGGCCTTCAGATAGACCGTGTTGATGCAGATCGCGCCGCCGCTGTCGGCGATCTTCTTGATGCGGCTGTCATCCAGGTTGCGGGGGTGGTCGAAGACGGCCCGGGCGCCCGAGTGCGAGGCCAGGATCGGCGTCTTGGAGAGCAGCACCGCCTGATCGACCACGTCGTCGCTGGCGTGGCTGACGTCCACCAGGATGCCCAGACGGTTGGCCTCGGCCAGCCAGCGCAGGCCCAGCGGTGAGAAGCCATGCCAGATCGGCTTGTCGGTCGAGCTGTCGGCGAACTGGTTGTCCCGGAAGTGCACCGGCCCGGCCAGGCGCACGCCGGTCTTGTAGAAGGTCTGCATCAGGGAAAGGTCCTCGCCCATCGGCCAGGAGTTCTCGATGCTCTGGAAGACGAAGATCTTGCCCGCCTTGTTGATGCGGACGGCGTCCTCGGGCGTGTAGGCCAGCTCGAACTGGTCGGGGTGGGCGGCGACCATCTCGCGGATCTCGGTCGCGCGGTTGAGGGCGAAGTCGCGCGCCTTCTGATAGCCGGCCTCGGTCAGGTCGCCCTGGGCCGTATAGATCGCGAAGAAGCCGCCGTCCAAGCCGCCCGCCTTCATGCGCGGCAGGTCGACCTGGGTGCCGTCCTCGGTGACGACGTGCCGGTCCAGCATCGACCAGCCCGGGCGCGAGAAGTGCTCGGGCGTGTCGAGGTGGGTGTCGAGGGTCAGGAAGCTGTCGTGCAGCGCCTTGATCGCCTTTGTCACGCCGCT
>NZ_SZWJ01000139.1:0-6762 GCF_012184455.1 Caulobacter sp. SSI4214
GGGAGGATGAAGGCTGCGGCTCCGATCACCCCTGCCCCCCGATATGCGTCAGCCCGCCCATATAGGGTTGCAGCGCGGCCGGGATGTGGATGCGGCCGCCCTCGTCCTGGTAGTTCTCCAGCACGGCCACCAGGGTGCGGCCGACGGCCAGGCCCGAGCCGTTCAGGGTGTGGACGAAATGCCCGCCCTTCTCGCCGGTCTTGCGGTAGCGGGCGTCCATGCGGCGGGCCTGGAAGTCGCCGCAGTTCGAGCACGAGCTGATCTCGCGGTACATGTTCTGCGACGGCAGCCAGACCTCGAGGTCGTAGGTCTTGCGCGCGCCGAAGCCCATGTCGCCGGCGCACAGCAGCATGGTGCGGAACGGCAGCTCCAGCTTCTTCAGCACGGCCTCGGCGCACTCGACCATGCGCTGATGTTCGTCCTCGGACTGGTCGGGCGTGGTGATCGAAACCAGCTCGACCTTGTAGAACTGGTGCTGGCGGATCATGCCGCGCGTGTCGCGCCCCGCCGAGCCCGCCTCGGCGCGGAACGACGGCGTCAGGGCCGTCAGGCGCATCGGCAGCTCTTCCTCGGCGACCAGCTGCTCGCGGACGATGTTGGTCAGGGAGACTTCGGCGGTGGGGATCAGCCAGCGATCATCGTTGGTGTGGAAGAGATCCTCTGCGAACTTCGGCAGCTGACCGGTGCCGTACAGCGCCTCATCGCGCACCAGCAGCGGCGGGGACACCTCCGTGTACCCATGCTCGACGGTCTGAAGGTCCAGCATGAACTGGCCAATGGCGCGTTCCAGCCGGGCGATCTCCTTCTTCAGCACCACGAAGCGGGCGCCGCTCATGCGGGCGGCGGCCTCGAAGTCCATGCCGCCCAGGGCCACGCCCAGGTCGACGTGATCCTTGGGCTTGTTCAGCTTGCCGGCCGGCAGGGCCTTGGCGTCGCCCCAGACGCGCTGCTCGACATTGCCGTGCTCGTCCTCGCCCTCGGGAACCTCGGGCGCGGGGATGTTGGGCAAGGACGCCAGCAGGTCCTTCAGCTTGCCGCCGACCAGCTCCTGCTCCTCGGCGGCGGCGGCCATGACGCCCTTCAGCGCCTCGACCTCGGCCATCAGGCGCTGGGCCTCGGCCTCGTCCTTCTTGGCCTTGGCCATGCCGATCAGCTTGGAGCTTTCGTTGCGCTTGGCCTGGGCTTCCTGCAGGGCGGTCTGGGCGGCGCGCAGTTGCACGTCCAGCTTGACCGCCTCGGCGGCCGCGCCCGAGCGGCCCTTGGCCGACCAGTGGCGGTCGAAGGCTTCGGGATTGTCGCGGATGGCCTTGATGTCGTGCATCGAACGCAAGCTCGGGAGTAAGGCGGAGAAGAAACGCCCTCTCTAAGGCGCGTCGGCGGGGGCGCCAAGCGTTCCGGCGGCCCTGGTCGCCGCCCCACGGCTTCGTGATCCGCCCGGACGCCGCTCGCGCCGCCGAACACCGCGCCGGATCCCGGAAACGCGGGCGTGCGACCGGATGACGCACCCGGTCAGGGGCGACGCTCGGGCGGGTACAAAGAGAACGCTAGCCGCTAGACCGAGATCACATCCCGGCCGGCTTCCTCGTCTTCCTTCTTGCGGCGGCGCTCGATCAGCCACACGCACCAGATGGAAATCTCGTAGAGCAGGCACAGCGGCACGGCCAGGGTGATCTGGCTGATCGGGTCGGGCGGGGTGACGATGGCCGCCACCACGAAGACGGCGACGATGGCGTAGCGACGGCCCGACCGCAGCATCTTGGAATCGACCAGCCCCGCCAGGCCCGCCAGAGACAGCACCACCGGCAGCTGGAAGCTGAGACCAAAGGCCAGCAGCAGCGTGGTCACCAGGGTCAGGTACTCCGAGACCTTAGTCTGCAACACCACCTTCACGCCCTCGCCGACGATCTGCTGCGACAGCGAGAACCACAGCACGAACGGCAGCATCACGTAATAGACCAGCGCCGCGCCCAGCAGGAACAGCACCGGCGAGGCGATCAGGAACGGCAGGAAGGCGTTGCGCTCCTGCTTGTACAGGCCCGGCGCGACGAAGCGATACAGCTGCCAAGCGATGATCGGGAAGGCCAGGACGATGGCCGCGAAGGCCGACAGCTTGATGTTGGTGAAGAACTGTTCCAGCGGCGCGGTGGCCTGCAGGGTGATGTCCTTCAACGCGCCCGGCGGCACGTGCTTGATCCCGACCAGGGCCAGCAGCAGGTCGAACGAGCCGTGATGCCCGCCGCCGGACTCCTGCACCGCCTTCAGGCCCTCGGCCACGGTGAACGGGCGCACCAGGAACAGGAAGATCTGCTTGACGAAGGCGAAGCAGATCCCGAACGCGACGGCGATCGCGCCGACGCAGATGATCAGCCGCATCCGCAGCTCGATCAGGTGATCGAGGAGCGGCGCGCGCGAGGATTCGATCTCGTCCTCGGGGTCGTATCCGATGGCCTTGTCGTTCACGAGGCGATGTCCGAAGCGGTGGAGCCGCCGGCCTTGGCCGTCTTCTTGCGCGGCGCGCGGGTCGCCTTGGGCGCCTCGACCGCGACGTCCTTCTTGGCGGGCGCGCGCTTGCGCGGGGCCTTGACCGGCTCGGCGAGCGCGGGCTCGGCCTTCTTGCGCGGCGCGCGCTTGGGCTTGGCCTCCACGATCTCGGCGGCGGGAGCCGGGGTCGGCGGCAGAATGGAGGGCTCGGGCGCCGGGCTATGGATCTCGGCCCCGGCATAGGGGTGCATCTGCATCGCCCCGCTGCTGAGCGAGGCGTCGATGTCTGCGAAGGTCTGGTCGACGGGATGGGGCGCGGCCGGCTGGGCGGGGGCGGCGTACTGGCCCGCGCGCATGGCCTGGACCTCGCGGCGCAGCTCGTCCAGCTCGGACTGGCGCGCCATCTCGTCGAAGCTGGCGCGGAATTCCGACGCCATGCCGCGCATCTTGCCGATGAACTGCCCCAGCTTGCGCAGCAGGACGGGCAGGTCCTTGGGACCGACCACGATCAGGGCGACAGCGGCGATGACAAGGAGTTCTGTGCCGCCGATATCAGGAAGCATGGACGCGCCTTAGACCGGGCGGAGCCGAGGCTCCCCCAAGGTTGGATCGTCGCGCGGAGACCCTTCCCCGCGCGCGGCGGAAGACTACGACTTGCGCAGCTCTTCCTTCTCGGCCTCGGTGCGCGGCAGCGCGCCGGTGGCCTTGTTCTCGGCGACGTCGCTGCTGACCGGCTCGTCCTTCAGGCCGTCGCGGAAGGCCTTGATGCCCTTGGCGGCGTCACCCATGACGCCCGACAGCTTGCCGCGACCGCCGAACAGCAGCAGCACGACGACGGCGACGATGATCCAGTGGATCGGACCGAGACTTCCCATAGCCAAAGACTCCTTGCGACAGCGCCCCATAGCCGCTGCGACGCGTCGTTACAACATGCTGCTAAATATAGGCCTTCGCGAGACCAGCGGCCACTGTCGACGTCACGAGGACCGCCGGTCGCGGGCCGGCGAATCCGCTCAACCCACGGACCGTCGCGCCTGGCTCGCCTTTAGGGCCCCAGGGCGGCAAGTTCTGCTCGGTAAAGTTGACCGAGAGCGCGACATCGGACGCGCTTCTCCCGGCCAAGCGACGGAAATGACGAGTTAAATCGCTTGGCCCGCTTTTTGCGGCGGACGCGCGACCTTCAGCGGGGAAGCGCTCATGTCGATCATGTCCATCGGTTCAGCCGGCGCCGTCGGTCCCTACAGCGGCCCGAGCGCGATCTCGGGCGCGGGCGCCAGCGCGGCCGCCGACCCGACCTCGCCCCGCGAGGCGTTCGAGAAATACCAGGCCATGACGCCCGCCCAGAAGATGCGGGCCATGATGCTGGCCAGGCTGGGCCTGACCGAGGAGCAGGTGAAGGCCCTGCCCGACGACAAGCGCAAGGCGGTCGAGGACAAGATCAAGGACATGATCAAGCAGCAGGTCCAGAACGACCCGGCCTTGAAGAAGAAAACCGGAATCCTGGCCGACGTGATGGCTTAGGCGGGTAGAGCGCGCCCTAAGCCTTTTCCGGCTCGCCCAGGAAGTCCTGCGCGAATTCGGGCGCGTCGCCATCGTCCAGGTCCAGCGGGTCCTCGTCCTCGCCGGCGCGCAGGCCCAGCGGATCGGGCACGGTGAAGCCGGGCGGCAGGTTCATTTCCAGCAGGCCCGCGGCCTTCATCTCGGCGACGCCGGGCAGATCGGCCAGGCTGGCCAGTCCATAGTGCTCCAGGAAGGCGTCGGTCGTGCCGAACGTCACCGGCCGGCCCGGCGTGCGGCGACGGCCGCGCATCCGGATCAGCCCCAGCTCCAGCAGGACGTCCAGGGTGCCGCGGCTGGCCTGTACGCCGCGCACGGCCTCGATCTCGGCGCGGGTCACCGGCTGGTGATAGGCGACGATGGCCAGGGTCTCCTGAGCGGCCTTGGAGAGACGGCGGGACTCTTCCCGCTCCTCGGTCATCAGGAAGGACAGATCGACCGCTGTCTGGAAACGCCAGCGGTCGGCCACCTTGACCAGCTCGATGCCTCGCCCCTCATAGCGCGCGCGCAGGGCCGCGACGCCGGTCGCGATATCGGCCCCGGCGGGCAGGCGCTTGGCCAGGTCGAGGTCGCTGAGCGGCTCGGCCGCCGCGAACAGCAGCGCCTCGATGCAGCGTTCGACGAAGAGCGGATCGATCGCGCTGGTCATTCTGCGATTTGCGCCGGCTCGGCCCGGGTCCGCAAGTAGATGTCGGCGAACGCCTCCATCTGGCGGACCTCCAACGCCCCTTCCTTCACCAGTTCCAGCGACGCCGACAGGGTCGAGGCCAGGTACGAGGCCGGCGTGGGTCCGTCATCCTCCTCCAGCGCCTGCTCGATCGGCGCGACGGTCGAGAGCGTGGTCCACTCGCTCATGCGCGGCAGCAGCGTTCGCAGGCGGTCGCGGGCGTCTTCCAGCGGATAGGCCGTCGGCGGACGGGGGGCGTAATGGCGGCCGTGCTCGCGCTTGCGCTGCTCGATATAGGCGCTCATCAGGCCGTAGAGATCGCCCTCCAGCCGAGTCGAGGAGACGATCTTCACCGCTTCGGGGTCGCCGCGCATGAAGACGTCGCGCCCCAGGATGGGACGCTCCTTCAAGGCCTCCACGGCCTTGCGCATCACGTCGAGCTTGGCCAGGCGGAAGGCCAGCTGGGCGGCCATTTCCTCGGGCGGCGGTCCCTCGGCCTTGGCGCGCTCGGCCTTGGGCAGCAGCAGCCGCGACTTCAGATAGGCCAGCCAAGCGGCCATCACCAGATAGTCGGCCGCGAGGGCGAAACGAACGCGGCGCGCCTGCTGCACGAAGGCCAGATACTGTTCGGCCAGGCGGGTGATCGACAGTTGCAGCAGGTCGACCTTCTGGCCGCGCGCCAAGGTCAGCAGGACATGCAGCGGGCCTTCATAGCCGTCGATGTCGATGACCAGGGCCGCGCCGTCCTCGGCCGCCTCGTGAGCAGCCTCGAAGTCCAGGGTGGGCTGGAAGCCCGCGCTCAAGCGTACCGACCGCCGAACGCCGCGTCGAAGCGGGCGCGGGCCTCGGCCGGGTCGAAGGGCTCGGGAACCTTGACCAGACGGTTCATCACCGCCTGGGCCCGCCGACGCGCCTCCTTGGACATCTTGCCGACGCCCGACATCACGGCCTTCATCTCGTCCATGTCGCCGTTGCAGTGCAGGACGACGTCGCAGCCGGCCGACAAGCTGTCCTTGGCCCGCTGCTTGAAGTCGCCCGTCAGGGCTTTCATCGACAGGTCGTCGCTCATCAGAAGGCCGTCGAAGCCCATGGACCCGCGAATGACCTGCTTGATGACCTTCTTCGAGGTCGTAGCTGGGTTCTTGCGGTCGATGGCGGCGTAGACGACGTGCGCCGTCATCGCCATCGGCATGTCGGACAGCACGCGGAACGGCGCGAAGTCGCGGATTTCCAGCTCCAGCAGCTTGGCCTTGACGACCGGCAGCTCCAGGTGGCTGTCGCCGAGGGCGCGGCCGTGGCCGGGGATGTGCTTGATGATCGGTAGGACACCGCCGGCCAGCAGGCCCTCGGCGGCCGCGCGGCCCAGGGTCGCCACCTGCTCGGGCGTGTCGCCATAGGCGCGGTCGCCGATGATCTCGTGGCCCTTGGGGTCGGGCACGTCCAGCACCGGCGCGCAGTCGACATTAATGCCCAGCACGTGCAGGTCGTGCGCCATCAGGCGCGCGCCCAGACGGGTGATCTCGCGGGCGGTCAGAGGGTCATTGGCGACCAGCTCGCCATAGGCACGACCCGGCGGATAGATCCGCCAGTGCGGCGGCTGCAGGCGGGCGACCCGACCGCCCTCCTGGTCGATCAGGATGGGGGCGTCGGGACGGCCAACCGTGTCGCGGAGCGCGGCGGTCAGCGCCCTCACCTGCTCCGGATCGGCGATATTACGCTTGAAGAGGATGAAGCCCCAGGGCTTCACGTCCTTGAAGAACGCGACCTCCTCGGCCGTCAGGGTGGTCCCGGCGCAGCCGAGAATGGCGGCGGAGGACGTGGCGCCCATCAGCAGGCTCATTTGACGAAGCAGGACTTGCCCGAGGCCGCGATGGCCTCGCAGAAGGCCTTGGCCGCCTCGCGGGAAGCAAAGCCGGTGACCGAGGTGCGGTAGAGGGTCGTGCCGTTCTTGTCGACGGCCTCGACCTTCTTGCCCTTGCCGGCGGCCAGCCCCGGGGCCAGGCGCGTGGCTTCGATCCAGGCCTTGTCGGCCAGGGCCGGCGAGGACAGCGCGCCGA
>NZ_SZWJ01000140.1:0-6660 GCF_012184455.1 Caulobacter sp. SSI4214
GCCGCCCGGGCGGCCCGGCGTGATCGAGGAAACGGTCGCCGCCCCGGCGGGGGAGGGGACCGCGCGGCGCAATCTGGGAGAATCGCCGATCGCCTGGCTGGCCCGCCGACGCGACCGGGAAGGCCGTCCGTGGCTGACCCCGATCGAGGCGGCGGCCGGCGAACGTCTGCGCGAGGACTTCGAGAGTCTGGGAACCCAGGGCCGGATGACCATGGCCTGGGACGCGGGGCCGCGCGTGGAGGGCGGACGGCCTGGCCTGGCGCCGGCCGAACGTGACACCGCGGCGCGCCAGCGGATCGCCAAGGCCCTGGACGCCGTGGGGCCTGGCCTGCGCGGCATCCTCGAGAGCGTCTGCCTGCTGGGCTCGGCCCTGGAGACGGCCGAGCGGTCGTTGAAGCTGCCGCGCCGGGCCGGCAAGACGGTCCTGAAACTCGCCTTGCAGGGCCTGGCGCGGCACTATCGGATGACTTGAGTTAGCGCGCGCCGCCGGACACGGCGATGATCTCGCCGGTGATCCAGCCGCTGTCGGGCGAGGCCAGGAAGGCGGCGACCGAGGCGATGTCGGACGGCTGGCCCATGCGGCCCAGCGGCGTCATGGCGACCAGGCCGGCCTCCATCTCGCTACCGATCATGCCCATGGCGTGGGTGCCCTCGGTCTCGACCGCGCCGGGCGAGATGGCGTTGACGCGGATCTTGCGCGGCGCCAGCTCCTTGGCCAGCACGCGGGTGATCGAGTCCACCGAGGCCTTGGTCGCCGTGTAGATCGACGACTCCGGCATATCCAGCGTGGTCACGATCGAGCTGATGTTGATGATGTTTCCGCCGTCCGGGCCAAAGCGGCGCGCTGCTTCCTGGGTGGCCAGAAGCACGCCCAGCACATTGGTGTCGAACTGGCGGCGATACTCGGCCTCGGTCACGTCGTTCAGCGCCCGGAAGGCGTAGACGCCGGCGTTGTTGACCAGGATGTCGACGCCCCCGAAGGCCTTCTGGGTCTCGTCGAACAGCCGCGCGACGTCCGCGCCCTGGGCCACGTCGCCCTGGACGGCGATGGCCTTGCCGCCCGCCGCGACGATCTCGGCGACCACCTTGTCGGCGCCCTCGCGGCTGGAGGCGTAGTTGACCGCCACCGCCGCGCCCTCGGCGGCCAGCGCCTTGGCGATCGCGGCCCCGATACCCTTCGACGCGCCCGTCACCACGGCGGTCTTGCCCGTAAGCTTGCTCATTGTCTCTCTCCGTTCTGCCGACTGTGGCGAACGGTTAGATATTTAGATGATCGTCGAAGTGATTGAAGGGGCGGGGGCGGAATTTTGTTGGGGAACCTTTCTTGTCCGCCACGCTCAGATAAGCTCCAGGCGCTTGCCTTCCATGATCGCTACGCCAAGCTGGACAAGGTTCCGCCACATGCTGAAGGTTGTTTAGGGCAAAGCTTTCGCTTGGGGGGCATCGTCGTGCGCGCCTTGTCTGGCCTGTTGGTCTGCCTGATGCTTTTTTGTCAGTCGGCGCGGGCCTCGGATTTTGTCTTCTCGAATGCGCCCGGCCCCCATGGCGTAGGCTTGCGCGTCGTCCAGCAGTACGATTTCAGCCGCGCATACGGGTCCAAGACGGATCCGGTGACAGGGCAACCTCACGCCGAAGCGGGGAGGCCGGTGCAGACATTGGTCTGGTATCCCGCCGTCAAGGGCGGCGCGCCAGTTCGCTATGGCGACTATGTGCGCGCGGCCGTGACCGAGGACAACTTCGGGCTAAGCGACGCCGAAGTGGCCAAGGCCGCCTCCACCTGGCTTGAGAAGCGTTGGAAAGGGCTTGCCGCCGCGAAGATCCAGGTGGAGATGTCTCGACCGACTTGGGCCGTGCGAGACGCCAAACCCGAGCCCGGAAAGTTCCCCGTCATCATCTACGCCCCGAGCTTTGGCGCGCCCGCTCACGAAAACCTGACCCTGTGCGAGTTCTTGGCCAGCCAGGGCTATGTGGTTCTCGCCAGCTCGAGCCGGGGCGCGTTCGGTCGCGAGATGACCCAGGACCTTGAGGGCGTCGAGGCCCAGGTCGGGGATATCGAATTCCTGATCGCCTACGCACGGTCTTTGCCTCACGCCGATATCGAGCATCTGGGCGTAGTCGGTTACAGTTGGGGCGGCATGGCCAATGTGCTGGCCGCCGCAAAGGACAGCCGCATCGACGCGCTGGTCAGCCTTGACGGCTCCATCCGCTATTTCCCGACCTTGGCGGCTTCGGCGAAATACGCCGTCCCATCCCGCCTGACCGCGCCGTTCCTGTTCGTGGGCGCGCGTCCCTCAACTATCGATGAGTTGCTGGCGTCGCATCAGGACATGTCGGAAAGCCTGATGAACCAGATGAAGTACGCCGATCTATATCGGATCACGATGACGCCGATGGTCCATGCGAACTTCAATTCGGAGTATCAGCGTTTTGCGCCAGACAGCGGCTGGGGCTTCTCCGAGTACAGTCGCGACGAGACCTCGCTGGCCTATAGCTGGGTGGCGCGTTACGTGCTCCGCTTCCTTGACGGGACGCTCAAGGGCGATCCAACGGGCCTATCTTTCGTGGCCAACAAGCCAGCAAACAACGCCGCGCCCGCCCATATGCTGACTGTTTCCTTCCGCCGGGCTCAGGGTGCGCCGCCGACCATAGGTGGATTTGCCTCCGTGCTGGCCAAGCAAGGCTTTGCCCATGCGGTGAAAGCCTACCAAAGCCTTCGCAGCGTTGATCCCGGATTCCAGCTTTCCGAAGGCGACCTTCGGCATTGGGGCAATCAGCTGCTTTTCGCGGATGAGACCGATAAGGCGATAAACGTCTTTGAACTTGCAACCGTGGTCTATCCGACGAGCGGCGCCGCGTTCGAGGCGCTCGGCTCGGCCCAGGAAAAAGCTGGAGACAGGATCGCGGCGAAGGCCAGTTACGCCAAGGCGCTGACGCTCGATCCTACCAACGCCAATGTCATCCAGCGTTTGAAGATCTTGAGCGAGAGCTAGCCGAGCCACGCCCCCTCAAATCTCCCCCAGCCGCGCCAGGTACGCGTTCAGCACGTCCCGCTGGAGCGTCAGATAGGCGAACTTGCCCTGGCGGTTGATCTGGATCAGGCCGGCGGTTTCCAGTTCCTTCAGGTGGTGGGACATGGTCGCGGGGGTGATCTCGTAGCTTTCCAGCAGGCCGCTGCACGCGCAGGGCGCCGATTGGGCGCCGACGTCCTTGAGGATCTGGCGGCGGCGGGGCTCGGCCAGGGCCTTGGAGATCAGGTTCACCTGACGCTCGTCGAGAACCATGCGGGGCGCGTGTTCCATGGTCCTCATATGCGGCGTGGCGGCGCGCGACGCAAACGGTCGCGAAAAGGGCGGGACCTCGGGGTCCCGCCCGTCGTCGATCCGGCGCGGCGTTCTTAGTGTTTGAGGGTATGCTTGATGTCGCGCATCTGGTCGTGGCCTTCCTTGACCGAGGCCCAGGCCTTTTCGATCACGGCGCGGGTCTGGGGCTGGACGTCGCCGTCTTGCAGGGCCTTTTCGTACTTGGCCTTGATGTGGTCTTCGCCGGCCTCGACCTCGTTGATCACGGCCTCGTCGCCCTTGGTCATGGCGTCCTTCAGATTGACGAACACGCGGTGGGCGGCGGCCAGCAGGGTGCCGTCGTCCTTGGCCTCGCCGCCCAGGCGGCGGACCTCGTCCTGCAGTTCCGAGGCGATCGAGCGGCGCTCCTGGGCGCGGCGCTGGAAGAGCTCCTTGTAGCGGGCGCCGTCGGCGTCCTTGGCGGCGGTCTCATAGCCGTCGGCGCTGTCGATGGTGGTCTCGACCAGGCCGTTGACGAGCTTGATGTGGTCTTCGTTCGTGTGCATCGCGGGGCGCTCTCTCTTGGGGAGGGGAGCCGGGTCAACGCGAGGCCGCGGCGATGGGTTCAGCTTGACCGCGAAGGTAATTTCGCGCCGACGTGGTCGATGCCCAGCGCCTCGCAATGCAGGGCCTGGCGGTGGCGCTCGGCGGCGCGGGCCTTCTGGTCGTCGGTGCGCTGGTCGTGGCAGGCGGGGCAGGACACGCCCTCGACATAGAGGCTGGAGGCCTGGCCCTCCGGCGAGACCGGCGCCCGGCAGCCCCGGCACAGCACGTGGGTCCCGGCCGACAGGCCGTGGCCGACCGCGACCCGCTCGTCGAACACGAAGCATTCGCCGCGCCACAGACTCTGGGGCTCCGGAACCTGTTCCAGATAGTCCAGCACGCCGCCCTTCAGGTGGAAGACCTGCTCGACGCCCTCGGCCTTCAGGAAGGCGGTCGACTTCTCGCAGCGGATGCCGCCGGTGCAGAACATGGCCACCTTCAGCGGCGGGGCGTCGGGGCCGCGCTCGGCCTCGATGGTCTCGCGCCAGTCGCGGAACCAGGCGGGAAAGTCCGAGAAGCTGGCGGTCTTGGGATCGATCGCGCCCTCGAACGTGCCGACGGCGACCTCGTAGGCGTTGCGGGTGTCGATGACCACGACGTCGGGATCGCTGATCAGGGCGTTCCAGTCGGCGGGCGCGACATAGGTCCCCGCGTCGGTCGGGTCCAGGTCGGGCTCGCCCAGGGTGACGATCTCCTTTTTCAGCCGCACCTTCATGCGGTGGAAGGGCGTCCGCTCGGCCCAGGCGGTCTTCGGCGACAGGTCGGCGCAGCCGGGCAGGGCGCGGATGTGATCCAGCACCGCCGCGACGGCGGCGTCCTCGCCGGCGATCGTGCCGTTGATCCCCTCGCGGGCCAGCAGCAGGGTGCCCTTGACGCCCAGTCGGTCGCAGAGGGCGGCCAGCGGTCCCTGAATCGCCGCCGGGTCTTCGAACCGCGTGAAGCGGTACAGCGCCGCGACGCGATAGCTAGCCAAGGGCGGACTTCGCGTCGTGCTGGATGCGGGCGACCATCGACTTCAGGCCGTTGGAGCGCTGCGAGGACAGGGCGCCCGAGAGGCCCAGCCGGTCCATCGCGCCCTTGGCGTCGAAGGCGACGATGTCGGCCGGCGTCCGGCCCGAATAGAGGCGCAGCATGATGGCCACCAGGCCGCTGACGATGTGGGCGTCGCTGTCGCCGCGAAACTTCAGCGTTCCGTCGGCCTGGGGTTCGGTGACCAGCCACACCTGGCTGGCGCAGCCGCGCACCTTGTTCTCCTCCGAGCGCTCGGCGTCGCTCAGGGGCGCGAGGTCCTTGCCCAGCTCGATCACGTAGCGATAGCGCTCTTCCCAGTCGCCCAGCAGCTCGAACTCGTCGGCGAGGTCGTTCAGGGCGGTGTCGATGGCGCCAGGGGAGGAAGTGCTCATGGCGGCCAATTAGGGGGCTGGCCGCGGCTTGTCGAGGGGGAGGGCGGTCCGGCTCCCCGCCTCAGGCCGCCGTCAGGATCAGCCGCGCCAGGAAGCCCGCGCCCAGGCTGGACGACAGCTTCAGGCGTCCGCCCATGGCGCGCGACAGGAGGTCGACGATCGGCAGCCCCAGGCCGACGCCCTCGTGGCCGCGCGTCAGGATGGCGCCGCCCTGTTCGAACGGTTGCAGCAGGCGCGGCAGCTCGGCGCTGTCCACGCCCGGTCCCTGGTCGCGGATGGTGATCTCGACCTCGCCGCCGATGCGGGCGGCGGCGAGGTGCACGACTCCCCCAGCGGGCGAGTGGGTGACGGCGTTCTGCAGCAGGTTCGTCAGCATGGTCCGCAGGCCGCGGCTGTCGGCTAGCACGGTGGGCAGGGTCCCCTGGGCGACCACATGGACGATGACCTCGCGCTGGCGGATCTGGGCGTCCAGGGCGTCGATCACGTCCTCGAACGCCTCGTCCATGTTCTCGGGCGTCATCTCGATGTCGGTGACGTGGCCCTCGAGGCGGGCGATCTCGACGATCTGGTTGACCAGCTTCAGCAGCTTCAGGCCGCTGTCGTGCACGATCGTGGCGTATTCCTTGTACTGCGGGCTTCCCAGCGGTCCGTACAGCTCCTTGGACAGGATCTCGGAGAAGCCGATCACGGCGTTCAGCGGGGTGCGCAGCTCGTGGCTGACCATGCGCAGGAACGCGCGCTTGCGGTCATCGAGCGCCTGGCGTCGACGTTCGATCGCGGCCGTCCGGCGCTCCGCCGGAACGGGATCCGCCAGCGGGCGAAGCGTCGATGCGTCCAGGGACGCCGGTTCTGGCATAGCGGGCTCCCGGACATTCTATCCGTATGGATCAGGTGCGACACAATGCCAGCTCGCGCTTACGATTCCGTTTCCGTCCACAACGCTTCCACGAGGAAAGGTCGCTTAACGATTGTGCGGCCTTGGAGGGAGCGGTCACTCCGCGTTAAGGTTTGGCGACGGTGACCCCCCGCCGCGCAGAAGTCGACCGCCCTTGGAATTCGAGACGCTTCCAGACCCGATCCGACGTCCCGCCGCCCGCGCGGCCGGGATGGATCCCGCCCAGGCCTGGCGCCTGGGCTGGCTGGCGTCCGTCTGCCTGGCCGCCGCCGCGGCCCTGTTCCTGCGCGACGCCGCTGGCTGGCCCGTCTGGGCGGCCTTGGGCGCGGGCGCGGTCCCGGCCCTGGCCAGCCTGGTCTTCACGCGCGACGACGAGCGGACCCAGTCGATCCTGCTGGTGCTGTGGGCGATGGGCGGCTCGCTGGCCGCCGTCCTGACGGGCGGGGTGTCCGGCGCGATGGCGGCCTGGTGCCTGGCGCCG
>NZ_SZWJ01000141.1:0-6581 GCF_012184455.1 Caulobacter sp. SSI4214
GATGTGCAGTTCGACGTCAGGCGCATACCAGTAGCGGTCGGGCTCAGCCCGTAGCGACGGCTCTCCTGACCATCAGACTGGACTGTGGGCGTCCCGAATGCGAGCGCGACGGAAGGTGGTGGAAGGGACCATTGGGACGGTCTGTGAACCACACTCAAGCCTTGGCGAAGCCGTCCGGCCCCGCGACACCGGGGTCACCGGTGGGTGCGGGTGCAATAGCGGACAATGGTGATCGCGCCATAGAGCAACGTCAGCGCCGCGAGGTTGAGCAGCTCGATCTTCTGCTCCGCCAGACTGGCCCCCATCTGGTTCACGCCCACCATCAGATGGATGCCGGGCGTCGTCGGCAGCAGCCGCGCCAGCATCGCCAGCCAGCCCGGCGTCGCCTCCGCGGGCCAGGACAGTCCGGAAAGGAAATAGATCGGCACGGAGGTGATGATCCAGAGCTGGATCGGCCGTTCGCGCACCGCGAAGCAACTCGCCAGGGCCAGCGCGCCGGCCACTGTAGCGGCGACGAACAGCACGCTGGCCACCGCCAGCGCGCCAAGGCTTCCGGCGGCGCGCGGGAAGTCCTGGAACCAGAAGACGAAGCCGGTGAAATAGGCGACGTCCGCGCAGCCGATGACGAAGAAGGCCAGCGCAACGCCCAGCAGCTCGCGTGGGCGGAAGGCGAGCGGGCCCTGACGCTCGCTCATGGTTCCCGCCAGCAGCGCCAGACCCATCAGCAGCGTCTGGTGTATGATGACGAAGGTGACGCCGGGGACCACCGCGCTGCCATAGCCTTCATGCGTGTTGAACAGCGGCCGCTGGATCACCTCCAGGGCGGGCGGGGCCGGCGCGCCCCGCGCCATGGCCTGGTCGACCGCCGCTTCCCGGCCCAGCGTTCCCAGCGCCGCGCCCACCCCTGCGAGCGCAGTGCTGCTGCGCAGCAGGTAGGCCCCGTTGCCATGAAGCGTGACCACGCCCTGCTCTCCCCGCAGGATGCGCCGTTCGAACCCTTCCGGGATGACGACGACGGCGCTCGCCCGGCGATCTTCGACCCAGCGCAGGGCCTCTGACGGCGACGCCGGCCGGGCGACCACCTGCGCCTGCTGCAGGGCCGACAGCTTGCTGACCAGCGAACGGCTGGCGGCTGTCCGGTCCAGGTCCACCACCGCGACGGGAATGCGGGTCGGCGTCTCGCCGGAATAGGCGGCGGGATAGAAGAAGGAATAGAGGATCGCCGAGCCGATCAGCAGCATCAGCGCCGTGCTGTCGGTGAGGATCGCCCGGAAGGTGGCGAGGAACGACTTCCCGATCATCGGCGCCCCCAGGCGGCCGGCGTCGCCGCCGCATGGATATAGCGCGGCAGGCCGATGGCCGCGCCGACGGCGAGGAAGACCAGCATGATGAGGACCTGTGGGAACGACACCGCCGCGGGCGACCCCATCATCCATTGCTCGGCGAGCAGCTTGGCGAAGGCCGTGTAGGGCAGGATCGCGCTCCAGAACTGCGCGAAGCCGGAAGCGGATTCGACAGGAAAGATCGCCCCCGCGAAGGCGAAGGACGCCCCCGCGTAGAGCCCCGCGACCGAAAGCGCCCTGCCCATGGACAGGGTTATCCCCGTCACCAGCAGCGCGACCCCGGCGTAGGCCAGATACATCGCCACATAGCCGGCGAAGAGCATCAGCGGGCTGCCCAGCACCGGCCAGCCGCGCAGGCCGGCCAGATAGCCGGTGGCCAGCACGCCCCAGCCCATGAAGAAGACGAAATAGACGGAGATCTTGCCCGCCACGGCCGCCGCCGCCGACAGCCTGGGCGCGCCGCCGAGCCAGGCGCCGATGGTCCCGTCGCGGAGCTCGCGGCCCAGCGCGCTGACCACCGCGACCATGAAGACGAGGTGGAGAAGGGCCGGATGGATCAGGGCCACGAGCTGCAGCTCATAGCTGCCCTGCGGATTGAACAGGATCGTGGTCTGCGCGGCCACCGGCGGCGGCCGGACCTTGTCCGGCCCCGCGACCGCCGCCGTCTGCTCCACGGCGAGCCGCGCCGCATAGCCCTGCGTCACATTGCCGACCTCGCGGAGCGCGGCGCCGGACGCGGTGGAGAAGCTCGCATTGTAGAAGACGGGGATGCTGGCCGTGCTCCCGTGCAGCACCGCCCGCTCCGTTTCCCGGGGGATCAGCACGATGGCGTAGACGGCTTGAGACCGCACCAGCCGCTCGGCGTCCCGCATCTCGGCGGGACGGGCGGCCACGCGCAGGCCCGGCGCCGCGTCCAGGCGGCGCGTCAGTTCGCGGGCGATCGCGCCGCCGTCCTCGTCCACCACGGCGATCGGCAGGTCGCGCATCACGCCGGAAGAGAGCTGGATCGCCATGACCGCCAGGAGCGCGAGGGGTATCCAGCTTACGAGGGCGAGATCCCAGAAGCTCGACCGGAGGAAGCGGACTTCCCTGCGCAGGCCGGCGAGAAAGGCCTTTCCCGTTCCCGCCGTCGCGCCCGTTCCCGGCACTACTGGGGCCATTCGAACAGCACGGTCATGCCCGGCCGCAGACCGCGCACCGGCGAAACCGGGGTGACGCGCACCTCGAAGCTCTTGATATCGAACCCGCTGGACTGGCGCGTCGCGCGCCAGGTGGCGAAGTCGCCGGCCGGGGCAAGATAGGTCACCCGGAAGCGGACGCGGCGCTCGCGCAGGGCCGGAATCGCGCCGACCAGCTCGGCGCCTCGCGCGAGCCCGCGCAACTGGTCCTCCCGCACGTTGAGCGTGACCCAGGGATGGGCGACGTCGGTGAGCACGAAGACCGGGAAGCCTTGCGGCACAAGCTCGCCGGGCTGTGCGAGACGGCGGCCGATCTCGCCGGCGATCGGGGCCGTCACGCGGGTCTCGGCCGCGGCGGCTTCCACTTCGGCGACGGCGCCGCGCGCCTGTCGCACCTGCCCGCTGGCTGCGGCCTTGTCCTCGCCGCGAGCGCCCGCCAGCGCTTGATCGTATTGCGCCCGCGCCGCCTTCGCCGCCTCGTTGGAGGCGATAGCATTGGTGCGCGCCTCGTCGCGCTTCTGGCCGGCGATCACGCCCTCGTCGTGGAGACGCTGGGTGCGCTGGTAGGTGGTCTGCGCGAGGGCGGCGGCGGCCTCGGCGCGGCGCCACTGCGCCTCCGCCGCGCGGATGTCCTCGGGCCGCGCCCCGGTGTTGGCCTTGTTTTCCACCGCCTGGGCCGAGGCGAGCGCGCCGCCGGCCTGCTGCGACCTGGCGGCGATCTCGGGGCTGGCGACGGTGTAGAGCAGCTGACCCGCGCGGACCGCTTGCCCCTCCTCGACATGGAAGGCGGCGATCCGGCCCGTGACCTTGCTTGTGATCCGGACCTCGCGCGCGTCCGCCATGCCCTGGATCTGGCCGGGCGCCGGGCGGTAGGCGAGCCACAGGCCGATCGCCAGCAGCAGCGCGACCCCCGCCGCCACGCCGATCGCCAGCCGACGCCTGTTCCGCTGGCGGGGGGGCGGTCCTTCCGGGCGCGGTTCCACGGCCGTCTCGCTCACGGGACCTCCTTGTCGGCGCGGGCGACATAGTCGGGCAGGCTCGAGATCTGTCCGCTCAGATCGAGAAGCTGCGCGAGCGCCAGCACATACTCATAAGCCGCCTGGGCGCGCTGGATACGTGCGCGGCCAAGGCCCAGTTCGGCGTCGATCACGTCGAGCGACGTCGCCTGCTGCTCGCGATAGGAAAGGCCCTGGAGTCGCAGGTTCTCGCTCGCGGCGTCGAGCGAGCCGTCCAGCAACAGAAAACGCCTGCGTGCGGCTTCCGCCTCGTTCCACGCCCTGGCGACGCCGACTTCGATCTGCATCCGGGCCTCGCGGACGCCGGCGTTCGCCTGCATGGAGGTCTGGCGCGCGGCCTCGACCGTCTGGTTGCGTCCGAGACCAGACACGAGCTTGTAGCGAAGGCCGATTCCGACAGTCCAGTCCGGGTCCGTCAGCAGCGAATTCCGCCGATCGAAACTATACTGGCTAAAGCCATAGATCGTCGGGCGCAGCTTGGACTTCTCGATCTTCAGGCCCGCCTCGGCCTGAGCTTCCAGCGCACGCAGCCGGTCGAGCTCAGGATAGGAATTGAGGGCTTCGGCCCTGTACGTCTCCAAGGGGTCGAGCGGCTGGGAGACGACGAAGAGCGGCGTGGTGGGACGTACGCCCTGCGGCGCGCGGAGCAGGCCGGCGAGAACGGCGTTCGCGGTCTCAAGCTCCGCCACGGCCTTCTCGAACTCACGCGCGGCGTCATCGCGTGCGACCTGCGCCTGGAGGCGCTGCGCGCGGCTGATGAACTGCTCCCGCTCCAGCTTGACCGCATCGGCGAGATGCCGGTCGAGGCCGGCCAGCACGTCGCGCCGCACGCCGAGCGCCTGTTCGGCGAGCTGCTGGCCGTAATAGGCTTGCACGAGTTGCAGCAGCGCCTTGTCGACGGCGCCTTTCTGTTCCGCGCGCGCCTGATCGAGCTGCGCCCTGGCGCCGGCTTTCGCGCCGGCGATCTGGCCGCCGGTGTAGAGCGGAAGCGTCGCCGTCACGATCGGACGGACGGCGGTCTCCCCGCGTCGGAACCGCAGCGGATCCTCGATCCCGAATGATCCGGCAACCGGCGCCAGCGATCCCAGCGGCAGATAGAGCGTCTTCTGGTAGTCCAGAAGCTGCGCCTCGAAGTCCACCTCAGGTCCGCCCAATGTGCGGGTCGCGCCGACCTGGGCCTGCTTGCCGCGCACGTTGGCGTCCGAGGCGGCGATCGCGTCCGATCGATCAAGCAGGCGTTGCTGGGCGGCCTGATAATCGAGCACGATGGCGGCGCTGTCCTGCGCTGCGGCCGGCGCCGACACCGCCAGCGTCACAATCGCCAAGGTCGCTGGAATTCGCATGGCTTGGCCTGACCCCACTGGGTTATCCGGGTTCAATGTTAGTGGACAGCGTTTGCTGGCGCTACGGTCGGGGTGGGTGATCGCGCGTTTTCCGATCGAGCTGGGGGCGTCACATAAAACGGGCACTGAAGCGTCCCGGGTTTTCCGGAGGCGGGTTCATTTGGGTCATGCGACCATATCGAGGGTCTCGTTGGCTGCATAGTAGTTGGCCTCGGCTTCGGCAGGCGGGATGTGCCCGATGGGGCCAAAGAGGCGATGGTGGTTGAACCAGTCGACCCAGCGCAGCGTTGCCATTTCCACTGCTGATGCGCTCGGCCATGACCGCTGCCGCCAGATGACCTCGGCCTTGTAGAGGCCATTGATCGTCTCGGCCAAGGCGTTGTCGTAGCTGTCGCCGACGCTACCAACCGATGGCACGAGGTTGGCCTCGGCGAGACGCTGGGTGTAGTTCATGGCCAGGTATTGAACGCCTCTGTCGCTGTGGTGGATCAGGCCATCATTGGGACCGGGCCTTCTGGCGTGGATCGCCTGTTCCAAGGCATCCAGCACGAAGCCAGCGGTAGCCGAGGTGCTGGCCTTCCAGCCTACGATCCTGCGGGCATAGGCGTCGATCACGAAGGCGACGTAGACGAACCCGGCCCAGGTATGGACGTAGGTGAAGTCGACCACCCACAGGGCGTTGGGCCGGCTGACGCGGAACTCGCGGTTGACCTTGTCCAGCGGGCACGGCGCCTTGGGGTTGCTGACGGTCGTGATCGTCTTCTTCCCACGCCGCACGCCCGCCAGGCCCATGGCGGCCATCAGCCGTTCCACGGTGCACTTGGCGATGGCGATGCCTTCGCGCCGCAACTGATGCCAGACCTTGCGCGTGCCATAGAGACCGAAGCTGGCATCATGGACGCGCTTGATCTGCTCACGCATCTCGTCGTCGCGCTGGGCGCGGGCAGGACGCCTGCCGGGATCGACAAGGCGGGCGGCGTGCTCGTGGTAGGAGGACGGGGCGATCGCCAGTTCACGGCAGATCGGCTCGATACCCAGGTCCTCCCGATGGGCGTCGATGAACGCCATCATCATCTGCCGTGGCGGTCGAGCTCCGCCTGCGCAAAATACGCGGAAGCCTTGCGCAGTATCTCGTTGGCCCGCCGCAGTTCCTTGACTTCGCGTTCCAGCAGCTTGAGGCGTTCCCGGTCATTGGCGGCCTGCGCCGCTGGCCCCGCTCGTCGGCTCGCCTCCTCGCGGCACCAGCGGCGCAGCGTCTCGGTCGTGCAGCCCATCTTGGCCGCGATCAAGGTCATCGCCGCCCACTCCGACGGGTAGTCACCCCGATGCTCATCAACCATCCGTACCGCCCGGTCGCGAAACTCAGGCGAAAACTTGTTCCTTGTAGCGCTCATCGTAGCTCCTTCTCACAGATAGGAGCCTCCGGAAAACCCGGGACGCTTCACGGCACGCTACGGCCGCTGCGCCAAAAGATCGGCGCTACCGTGCCCCAAAAGGCTTAGCGTATATCTGTGCCCGTTTTATGTGACGCCCCCACGCTGGAAAACTATGTCGACCTACCCGACCTGAACCTGCCTGACGTGCTGGGCGGGGCCAGTTGGCGGCAGCTGCGCGACACCGACCTGGACGCCATCGCGCTCGACCTGCGCCGCCACTGGCGGATCGGCGAGGGCCCCTGCACGGACGTTGTCAGCGTTCTGG
>NZ_SZWJ01000142.1:0-6044 GCF_012184455.1 Caulobacter sp. SSI4214
GAAACGCGCCTGGCTTTCGAAGGTGAAGCGGCGTGCGGGTCTGCCTGGGCGCGGCGCCCGATCGCGAGACCCTGAAAGGCGCGCTCGAGGTCGTCGCCGGCGCGCTGTCCAGCGAGGTCGCCGAGCGCTCCCGAGCGGTGGTCTAGGGAGGCTCGCGCTAGGGTCGAGTCTCAAGAATGCTCGCCACCCTTCGCGCCACCGATTCCGCCTCGATCGCATGGAGCGCGTAGCCCAGCTCCCGATAGGTCGCTTCGTGCAGGGCCTCGAAGCGGATGGCGTCCTCCAGACTAATCCGGCGCGCGGCCGTTGGCGTGACGAACCCCAGTCCTCGCACCAGGAACGCCCGCCGCTGGTAGACGCCTTGCTCCGCGATGCGCTCGAGTTCCTGGCGAAGCAGGGGCGAGACCGGATGATCGAGGAACCGCGCCAGGGCCAGGGCGCAGATCGGCGAGCGGTCGAAGAAGATTGGATCGCCGACGGCGCGGGCCTGACGCTGGATCTGCAGGCGGACGATCGCGTCGATAAAGCCCGGATCGGTCCAGGGCTCGGCCACGCCCTCGGCCTGGGCCAGGGCGATGACGTCGGTGGCGGCCTCTTCGACCACCGTGTGGCCCGCGCGTTCGAGGGCGCGCAGCAGCACGGTTTTGCCCGCGCCCGGAGCGCCGGTCAGGATGTAGCGATGCATGGGAGTTCCTCGCCGAGAGCGGCGTGTCCCCCGCACCTTAGCGCCTCTACAGCGCCTTTTCCAGGATGACGAAATGCAGGTCGTCGCGCTGAGGGACGCCGAAGCGTTCGTCGCCATAGGGGAAGGGCTCGGTGGCGCCGGTCAGGCGGTAGCCGCGGCGCTCGTACCACGCGATCAGGGTGTCGCGGACCGAGATGACGGTCATCTCCATGCTCTTGCCGCCGCGCGCGCGGGCGTAGGCTTCGGCGGCCTCCAGCAGGGCGCGGCCGATGCCGCCGGCCTGGCGCAAGGGCGAGACGGTGACCATGCCCACATACCAGGCGTCGCCCTCCGACGGTTGCAGCCAGACGCAGGCGTGGGGCTTGTCGCCCTCGGCGTCGCGCAGGGTCAGCAGCGTTGAGCCCGGATGGGCGGCGAGGTCGGCGCGCAGGGATGCTTCGTCGGTGCGCTGGCCGCCCAGCAGAGAACTCTCGCTGGTCCAGCCCTTTTCCGCCAGCTCCCCGCGATAGGCCGAGTTCACCAGCGCGGCGAGATCGGCCAGTTCGTGATCCTGACAGGGGGCGAGAAGCGGCATGGACGGGCCTTCGATGGCGAGGGGCGAAGGCTAGAAAGGGCGTCCGCGCGTCACAAGCCGATTCCCGGCGTCAATCCGAACAATGATCAGCGCCGGATCCGCTTCCACGCCCCCCGCGCCATGCGCCGGACGCCGCCGGTTTCGCGCTGGATCATCTCCCAGGGATGAAAGGCCACGCCCACCGTGTCGGCCATCGCCGCCCCGCGCGCGCCCATCGGCTGGGGCGGACCGGTGGTGGTGTCGACGGCGGTCTGGTGTTCGATCTCGGCGTTCAGCTCCGCGCCGACCAGGATGGCCATGATCGAGAACCACACCCAGACCATGAAGGCGATCACCGCGCCGAGCGCGCCATAGGTGACGTCATAATGGGCGATCTGGCTGAGATAGACCGAAAAGCCCAGCGACCCGCCCAGCCAGGCGGTCGCCGCGAAGGCCGCGCCGATCCAGATCCATCGCCAGCGCGCCTTGGTCCGGCTGGGTCCGAAGCGATAGAGCAAGGCGAAGGCCGTGGCGGTCATGGCCAGCACCCCCATCCAGCGCACCGGGGCCAGGATCGGCTCCAGCACCGACAGCCGCGCCATCTTCAGCGCCAGCGGCGTCGCGATCAGCGCGCCCGCCGCCACGACCGCATAGGCCAGGGCGCAGAAGGTGAAGCCGTAGGTCATCGGGATGCGCCGCGTCAGCGGCCGTTTCTCGTCCTCGTCATAGGCGATGTTCAGGCCGTCGAAGAGGGCGCGCATGCTGGCGTTGGCGCTCCACACCGACAGCAGCAGCGAGGCGGCGAAGGCGACGCCCAGCTTGCCGCTCTTCTGCTCGGCCAAGCGGGTCATCTGGTCGCCGACGATCTGGATGACGCTGGGCGGAAAGACCCCGGCCATGCCGCGCAGCTGCTTCTCCACCTCGCCGATGTCCGCGAACAGGCCATAGAGGGAGACGAAGGCGCCGATCGCGGGGATCAGCGCCAGCAGGGTGTAGAAGGTCACGCCCCCGGCCACGGCGGGCAGGCGATCGGCGCCGATCTCGGCGACGGTGCGCCACAGGATGTCACGCCAGCCGAGCAACGGGATCTTGGTCGGGCGGTCGGCGGCGCGGCCCCGCCCCGGCTCGGCCGCGTCGAACGCGTCGGGCGGCATGGCGCGGTCCTCGGAAAGGCCGGGCAAGGGCGCCTTGAGCTCGTCCCGCGCGGGCCGAGGCCGAGGCAGGGCGAAGGGCGCGGCGGCCAGCAGCACGATCCACGGCGTCAGATGGTACGGACGCGACTTCAGCCACGAAAGGATCGGACGCTTGGGCGCGTCGGCCATGGTTCGCCCTCCAGGCCTGGAAAAACCCGGACGTCCGCGCTCCGTTCCGCCAAGCCTTGCCATGGCGGCGGTCAGCGCCGATGTTTCGGCCATGCACGCCCGGATCGCCTCGCTGTATCGCCACCCCGTCAAGGGGTTCACGCCCGAGCGCCTGAAGGCCGCCGAGCTCGCGGCGGGGCTGTGCTTTCCGTGCGACCGCCTGTTCGCCGTCGAGGATGGCCCCAGCGGCTTCGATCCCGCCGCGCCGAACCACCTTTCGAAGATGAAGTTCGCGGTGCTGGCCAAGATCCCGGCCGTCGCCAAGGCCCGTACCGCCTATGACGAAGCCCGCGGCGTGTTCAGCGCCCGCGCCGAGGGCCGTCCCGATTTCGCCGGCGACCTGAGGACGGCCGAGGGGCGCGCCGGCTTCGCGGCCTGGCTCGCCGACCTGCTGGGCGAGGCCGTCTCGGGGCCGCTGAAGGTGATCGAGGGGCCGGGCGCGCACCGGTTCATGGACAGCCGCTCCGGCTATGTCTCGATCGTCAACCTGGCCAGCGTCCGCGATCTATCTCAGCGCGTCGGCCGACCCCTGGATCCGCTGCGCTTTCGCGCCAATCTCTATGTCGAGGGCTGGCCGGCCTGGGTCGAGAACGACTGGACCGGCAGAAGCATGACGATCGGCGCCGCCGGGGCCGAGGTCCTCAAGCCCATCGTCCGCTGCGCCGCCACCCATGTCGATCCGACCACGGCCGAGCGGGATGTCGAGGTGGTCAAGGCGCTGTTCGACCACTACGGCCACATGTTCTGCGGCGTCTATGTGAACGTCACCGAGGGCGGCGCGGTGGCCGAGGGCGATGTGGCGGCGGTGGATTAGGCCTCAGCCGAGATGGGCTCTGGCGTTCATGCTTTGGTGCAGCACACGGACGATCTCGACCCCGACGCCGATGCGATAGAAGATCACATGCGAGCCTGCGGTTCGTCGCCGATAGCCGGGACGAAGGCTGTCGTCCGGCCATCCGAGGTCCGGACGTTCGGCGATCATCTCGATCACGGCTTGGATCTCGCGCAAATAGTCCGCGGCGCGCCGGGAGCCCCAACGATGTTCCGAATAGCTCCAGATGTCGTCGAGGTCGGCTTTGGCGCGACGCGATAGCCGATAGGGTTTCATTCCTCGTGGAAACCCGGGGGCGCTGAAGCCCGCGCTTTTTCGTCGATGAAGGCGTCAAAATCGAAATCGTCGATGAAGCCGCTTTCCTCGCCCTCGACCAGGGCGGACCGCAGGGCCGCCAGTTTGGCTTCATTCTCCTCCAGCAGGCGAAGACCGGCCCTGATCACCTCGCTGGCCGAGCCATAACGCCCCGCCGCGAGCTGATCGTCGATGAAGGTCTGGAAGTGATCGCCCAGGGTGACGGAGGTGTTCTTACTGGCCATGTCGTCGAAAATACCAAAAACTGGTACCTCTTTCAATCTCGCCTCCTTCCGCTTAACCCGCTAAATCCCCGCCATGACCCTGACCCTCGTCAAAGCCTGGACCGCCGCCAAGGATCGTCTGAAGGACGCCGGCATCGATCAGCCGTCGATCGACGCGCGCCTGATGCTGGAGGTGGCCGCCGGCGTCACCCGCACCGAGATCGTCACCGATCCCTATCGCGAACTGACCGCCGAGCAGGTCGCCACGCTGAACGACTATCTGGACCGCCGCGCCAAGCGCGAGCCGGTCAGCCACATCATCGGCCGCAAGGGCTTCTGGAAGATCCTGCTACAGGTGAACAAGAACGTGCTGACGCCGCGTCCCGAGACGGAGGTGATCGTCGACGAGGTGCTGAAGGCCTTCCCCGAGGCCATGCCGTTCTCGATGCTGGACCTGGGCGTGGGCTCGGGCACGATCCTGCTGGCGGTGCTGGCCGAGCGGCCGGCGGCCAAGGGTCTGGGGGTCGACGCCTCCGACGAGGCCCTGGCCGTGGCGCGCGACAACGCCGCCAACCTGAACCTCGACGGCCGCGCCGCCCTGCTGCGCGGCGACTGGACGGCCGGGCTGGGCGACGCGAGTTTCGACCTGGTCGTCTCCAACCCGCCCTATATTCCTACGGCGGTGATCGAGACCCTGGAGCCCGAGGTTCGCGACCACGAGCCGCGTCTGGCGCTCGACGGCGGGGCCGATGGCCTGGACGCCTACCGCCTGCTGGCGCCGGAAATCCTGCGGGTGCTGAAGCCCGCCGGCATGTTCGCGGTCGAGATCGGTCACGATCAGTCCCAGGCCGTCGAGGCGCTGTTCCGCGACGCGGGCGCCCGCGAGGTGCGGACGGTCAAGGATCTGTCGACCTACGACCGCGTGGTCGTCGGGGTGAAAAATCCCTTGGAAACCGGGGCGTGAACCGCTAGACGAGTCTTGTCTCCTTCCAAATCGCCGGGTGACGGGAAAAGCGGGCGTCGCAGACGCTTGCGAGGCTCCCCCGGCAGGCGCGCCCGGTCCGCCGGTCGCCGCGCCGAAAGACAGGGCGGGGGCTCTACGGAAACCCGTGTCTCTGAAACCTAACCAGGGTTCGACCCGCCCAGAGACCAACAAGGCCGGACGCGCCAGCGCAAGACTGACCTCCGGACAGGTTCAGAAGAGAACATGAGAGATTTCAAGGGCATGAAGCGCCAACGCGGTCGCAATAATCGCGGCGGAAGCGGTGGCAAGCCTCAGCAGCACAACGCCAACCGCGCGTTCGACTCGAACGGGCCCGAAGGCGTGAAGGTGCGCGGCGCCGCCCAGAGCGTCTACGAGAAGTACCAGCAGTTGGCCCGCGACGCGTCGTCGTCCGGCGACCGCGTGCTGGCCGAGAACTATCTGCAGCACGCCGAGCACTATTTCCGCGTCCTGCGCGCCATTCAGCCGAATCGTCCGGTGGCCGACATCGTCGGCAAGGACGTCTACGCCGCCTACGAGATCGACTTCGAGGCCGAGCCCGAAGAGGTCGAGGCCGTCGAGACGCCGGCCGCGGCCGACGGGCAGGGCGAAGGCGGAGAGGGCGGCGAAGGCGGCGAACAACGCCGCGACCGGTTCGAGGGCCGCGACCGCGATCGTAACCGTGACCGCGACCGCAACTTCGACAACCGCGACCGTGATCGCAACCGCGACAACCGCGACGGCGAAGGCCGCCGCGACCGCTGGCGCGACCGCGACGACCGCGACCGCAATCGGGATGACCGCCCCCGTGATGACCGTCCGCGTGACGACCGTCCCCGCGAGGAGCGTTTCCGCGATCGTGACGACCGTCCGCGTGATGATCGTCCGCGCGAGGAGCGTCCGGCCGCCGAGGGCGACCAGCCGCAGGCCGAGGGCGAATACCGCGAGGGTCGTCGCCGCCGGGACCGCAATCGTGACCGCGACCGTGACTGGCAGCCGCGCGGCGACCGCGATCCGATGGCCGTGATCGAGCCGGAAGCCGCGCCTCTGCCGTCGTCCGGCGAAGCGTCGAGCGGCGAGGGCTCGCCGGTTCTGCGCGGTCAGGACGGCGCC